>NZ_JAKKSJ010000019.1:0-107862 GCF_025653365.1 Shewanella sp. SW32
TCTTCAGCTCACGGATCTTCAGCTCACGGATTTCAATTTGTTCAGGGGTAATCGGAGATGCTTTTGGTGTGCCACCCTGGCGTTCTAGTTTTAACTGTCTCACCCATTTATCCATAGTGGATTTACCTACGTTCATCGCCTTTGCAGCTTCGATGATGCTATGGTTTTTATCGAGGACTAATTGGGCAGCTTCAAGTTTGAATTCAGCAATAAATGTTTTTCTGGTTGTCGATCTCATGTGTTCACCTAAAGTCATCTACGAGGYAATAATATCACCTCTATTTAGGTGGCCAAAATTAGTGTGCCACTACAAACACAAAAAAACCATACACTCCAAGCTGCATATTAGATAACACGGGAGAAGCTGCGCGTGTTGCTAAATCGCGTCCTGCAAAACCTAAGGTAGCGATAACGGCGAATAAAGATGTGGCCTCAAAACCATCAAGTCCTGGACGAATGATCATCAGCACGCCCATAAAACCAATCAATACTGCAAGCCATCTCTTATGACCCACTTGTTCACCGAACAACAATGCCGCGCCAAGCATGGCGATTAAAGGTGTGGCTTGCAAAATAGCGGATGCACTTGAGAGTGGTGTTAACGTGATGGCTAAAGCAAAACAGAATCTGCCGACGATTTCACATAGTGCACGTACTAATATGGGGGTAGACAAGACTGCAGGATGAAGCATAGTTTCACCCTTTCGCCAGGTTAACAGTATAAAAATCAACATTCCACCTAGGCCAAATAACGCTAAAATGAGGCCGATAGAGGTGGTTTCTGCTGCGGATTTGATCAGCATGTCTTCAATAGAAAATGCTGCCATCGCAGCAACCATAAACAGACTACCTTTTCTATTATTCAAAATAAATTCCCTAAATGCTTAGACGTTATCTCTAGTCAAAAAGTTTTGTCATGAGAGTTCTGGTTTCATCAATAAAGGCACAGAAGTTACGATATAGTTTATTAGAATCCAATAGAAACATCATTTTCTGATTGCTATAGCAAGCTTTCTCTGCTTATCTGAATAGGGTTCGTTGCTTAAGTTAGTAATGATTCTGGCTTAAAAATAAATTGAGATAATAAGCATTAGCAAGAAACGATAATAGATACAGAAATGGTTTTTTTATCTATATCAGATGGCAAGTTAAGCCTCTTTTTACCATGAGGATTATGGTTGGTGTATCATTTTAATATTATCAACTTGTGCGGCTAGTCTAAGATATTGATGTCAGGAATGTGCTGCTGTTTTTCAGCTTTTATGATGAATAACATTGTTTGAAAGAGGTCTATATTGTGAGGTTAATTTTATATGTAGTAGTCTTAAGTCAATAATCGGAACGATTAAATAATCCATCAGTTTATTTTACACTAAGTGATTTTGTATTGGGGATTTAGTGTTTTTAGGTTTATATAAAATGAATTTGCGTTGAATAGTACGGGAAAGTTAACTAAATAACTTTGGGGAAATGATTAATCGCTCAACTAAAACTGAGCGATTAATCATATTAACGAAAAAATATTATTGTTTTAAAAATTAACTTTGGATATTAATCGTTACTTTCTCGATGACGATAGGTTCACGGGGCACGTCTTCGTGGCCAGCGACCGTGGAGGTTTTGACTTTCTCAATTTGCTGGATAATGTCCATTCCCGCCGTAACCTTACCAAATACCGCGTAGCCCCAACCGTTATTGGTGGTGGCAGTATGGTCTAAAAAGTCATTATTGGCTGTGTTGATGAAGAATTGCGCGGTGGCCGAGTGAGGCGCATCGGTGCGAGCCATAGCGATTGTGCCTATGGTGTTACTTAGGCCTTTGTTGGCTTCGTTAACGATAGGCTCGTGGGTTGGTTTTTCCTTCATTTTTGCGGTAAACCCGCCGCCTTGGATCATAAAGCCTTTGATCACTCGGTGAAAAATCGTGTGTTCAAAGAAGCCTTCTTCACAATAGCGGACAAAGTTTTTTGAACTGACAGGCGCATGTTCAAAATCGAGTTCTATAGTGATGTCGCCTAGATTGGTGCTAAATGTAATCATGCTAATATCTTCTATCTTAATGAGTTTTTATATCTAATAAGTCACGACTTGTACTGAGTTATTACTTAGTTTTAGGGCCGCTATTCCACGGATTAAAGGGCGCGCTGCGACCTGTTGTCTCGTTACCATTGTCAGTCTGAATAGATTGCGGCCGTGTTACATTGGCTTTAACCTCTGGCTTTGATTTCGCGCTGCGATGCTTTTTCGCATGGGCGGTTTCAAAGGAGCCTTCTTTCGCGGGGCGCGAGGATCTGGCCTCAGGTGCCCGGGCTTTAAAGGTTTTTGGCGTAGTATTTTTGGGCACAAAATCGAGAATAGACACAGGCACTTCTTTGTTCGGCACAAAGCCTTCAATTTCTTTACGCACTATGAGGTGACCTAGACGCCGCTCGATAGCACATAGATTCCTAAAATCATCTTTAGAAACAAAGGAGATGGCTTCGCCGCAGGCGCCTGCACGACCGGTTCGGCCAATACGGTGAATATAATCATCGGCTTCATCAGGCAAATCATAATTGACCACACGGGTGAGGGCGTCGATATCGATACCGCGGGAAGCAACGCCAGTCGCGACTAAAAAGCGTAGTTTGCCAGATTTGAAATCCACTAATAATTGCTCGCGTACCGCTTGGCTGCGACCGCTGTGAATGGCTTCGGCGGCAATGCCACGTTTTTCGAGTTGGCTAACCAGTTTGGCGGCGCCTTGTTTCGTCTGGATAAAGATCAGTGCCTGTTCCCACGCTTGTTCAGTGATGAGTTTGCTTAACAGGGCCGACTTTTTATCTTTATCGACAGTGATCAACCATTGGTCGATTTGCGGTGCATTTGCGCTGTCGCGGGCAATTTCAATTTCGACAGGGTTTTCAACCGCTGTTTTCGCTAAAAAGCGCACTTGCTTAGATAAGGTTGCCGAAAACAACAGATTTTGGCGTTCTGTTGGCAGACGTTCGATGATCTTATTGATGTCTTCGATAAATCCCATATCGAGCATTCTATCGGCTTCATCTAGGACTAATACCGAGATTTCATCGAAATGAATCGCTCTTTGGGTGTACATATCGAGCAATCTACCGGGTGTTGCCACCAGAATATCGACGCCTTCAATAAGACGCTGTTTCTGCGGTGTGGCATCCACGCCACCATACATGGCCATAGACGTCAGCGGCAGGTATTTTGCGTACTTGGCAATATTGTCTTCTACCTGAACGGCCAATTCGCGGGTTGGCGTTAAGATTAATGCACGAACGCGTTTAGCACGGATTTTCGGCATGTCGGCGAACATTTGCAGTATTGGCAACACAAAACTGGCGGTTTTACCTGTACCTGTTTGCGCGCCAGCAAGCAGGTTTTTGCCTTTCAAGATCACCGGAATGGCTTTTTCTTGGATCGGAGTAGGTTGTGAATAGCCGAGCTCAGTGATGGCTCTTAAAATCGGATCGCTTAATCCAAGTTTGGAAAATGGCATTGAATGTCTCAGGTAAAGGGTCAGGTCAATAATGTATAAGCAAACTGTTACGCTAAAGCATGAACAGTGAAGCAGGGCGATATTATAGCAGGAGGTGAAACAGAATAGGCGATTATCATTATTTGTGTGTGTTTGGTAAAGAGGGGCTTATACGTCGAATAGGCGAATGATAGGCGGTAAAATATTGAGAACTTACAATTTTGTAACCGGGCATGTATTCATGGCTAACATAGCTGCAATTATTGGGGCAATATGATTAACTGAGGTAATTTTTGTATGCCTGATAAATCTTAACAAAGGACCCATAATAATGAAAAAAAACGCTATTTCCCTTGCGATAGTGCTATCGCTGGCCAGCCTTGCTGGTTGTCAATCCCATACGAGTCAAACTGCGCCCGTAGTCGCACCTGAAGTTAAAGCCCACTCATTTGAGCAATTTTCAGCATCCTTTATTGATTCATTGTGGGAATTATCACCGACTTGGGCCTTATACAGTGGCAAGCATGTTAACGATGGTTACCTTGAAATCCCCGATGCAGCAGGTCGAGCAAAGACCTTAGCGTTTGTGAAAGCGCAGCAAGCGCAATTGACTCAGTTCGAGCAAAAGTCGCTAACGCCGAATGAGCTGATTGATTACCATCTGATCGACAATTTACTCGGTAGCATGGCATGGGAAATTGACAGTTTTAAATCCTGGCAGTGGGATCCTTCAAGCTACAACGTATCGGGCGGTTTTGCCCAAATCATCAATGAAAATTTCGCTCCATTAGATGACAGATTACGTTCGGTATTAGCGCGTTTAGAAAATGTGCCAGCTTATTATGCTGCCGCGCAGGCGAACATTAGCAAACCAACATTGGAGCACACTGAGTTAGCAGTGCTGCAGAATCAAGGTGCATTTTCGGTTTTTTCCGATGACTTATTAAAACAGGTCGCGGACTCTGGTTTGACTGATGCGGAAAAAGCGTTATTTAAAACGCGTTTCGATACGGCAACTGCCGCGATTAACGGCCATATCGCTTGGTTAGACAAATTAGTGGTTCAACTTAAAAAAGATGGGGCACGTAGTTTTAGAATTGGCGAGGCGTTATATGAGCAAAAATTTGCCTTTGATATCCAAGCGGGGATGACGGCGAAACAGCTATATCAAAAAGCCGTAGCCGATAAAGATCGTGTTCAAGGAGAAATGGCTAAAATTACCGATAAGTTATGGCCTAAATATTTTACTACGCCAAAGCCTTCTGACAGTAAGCTCGCCATTCGCCAATTAATCGATAAATTATCGACTCAGCATGTTCAGCGCGATGAATTCGTGAATGAAGTGCGTAAGCAAATTCCAGAGCTGATTGAATTTGTAAATAAGAAAAAACTAGTCACATTGGATCCTAAAAAGCCACTCGTTGTCCGTGAAACGCCCGAATATATGCGTGGTTATGCCGGTGCATCAATTAGTGCGCCTGGACCCTATGAGAAGTCAGGCAATACTTATTATAACGTGACGCCACTCGATGGCATGAGTGATGAGTCTGCCGAGAGTTACTTACGTGAATATAATCACTGGATCCTGCAAATCCTCAATATTCATGAAGCCATCCCAGGGCACTACACTCAACTCGTTTACTCTAATCAATCTCCGAGTTTAGTGAAAAGTTTATTTGGTAATGGTGCTATGGTCGAAGGTTGGGCGGTTTATACCGAGCGTATGATGTTAGAAGAAGGCTATGGCAATTTTGAGCCTGAAATGTGGTTGATGTACTACAAGTGGAATTTACGTGTTATCTCTAACACTATTTTAGATTACAGTATTCATGTGAAAGGCATGACCGAAGACCAAGCTATTGCCCTGATGATGAATGAAGCCTTCCAACAGCAAGCTGAAGCTGAAGGCAAGTGGCGCCGTGCGACACTTAGTCAAGTGCAACTGACGAGTTACTATTCAGGTTATAGAGAAATCTATGATTTCCGTGAAGAATACAAAAAATCGCAAGGTAAAGATTTTGACCTTAAAACTTTCCACGAAACATTCTTGAGTTATGGTAGTGCACCAGTGAAATATATTCGCCAATTAATGCAGAGCAAATAAGTTCGCATATTGATATAAATCAGCAGAGCTTAGGCTCTGCTTTTTTATGCCAAATCGCTAGACAGGTATAGTGTGAGCTTAACATAAGTTGGCATTGTTACTTATGAAATGAAATCGTTAACACTGTGCGAATAATGAAAGCCGAAAATTCTGCCATATAACCGAAAAAGTATATATTTCGTTATATGGCATATGCAGATGTTAATTAAACAATTTAACTGCGTGGTGATAGAGCACAATGGCGATAAACTTACTTCTTAGATTTAGATGATGCCATCAGCGCTAATACTTCATCGTAAGAAATGTTAAATTCTCTCGACAAGTTAATGATTTTTGTTTTGTAGGTTTGAATATTCTCTTGCTGAGCTAATTGATGTTTCTTTTCTTCAACTAACTCATTAACGGTTTCTTGTAATATCAATAGTCGACGTAAACTATAGTCGAGAGATTTAATATATTTACCCATTTGTTGCTTGTTACGTGCTTGCTCAAGATCCGTTGAGACTTTCTTATCATATCCATACTCATCAAGAGCTGCGATTGCGCTCTGTAAATCAAGATCAGTTGTCATTTGGTTTTCGCTTTATAACAAAGAGGTGTGGGAACAAATTTATGAAACTTTAAAGAGTGTCATAGGACGTTAACTATCGCAGATTATAATGCTTATGCCAATATACACCAAGCCTTTGCACGTTAAAATGAAATAAAAAATTCCGCTGATTTTTGCTTTGACCTTGTCGGGGTCTACAATTATGAGTAGTCTAAAGTTATAGACTATCATGGAGATTCAAATGCTTGATCTACTACCAGATTTATTCGACCACTATCCGTCTAAATTACAGTTACTTCCCCTTGCATTTAAACCCTTTGGTGGTAAACGGCTCTTCTGGGGCGAGATAGTCACAGTAAAGTGCTTTGAGGATAATTCAAAGGTAAAAGAGATACTTGCACAGGATGGGCATGGAAAAGTGCTCGTTGTCGATGGCGGCGGTTCTCTGCGCCGCGCACTATTAGGTGACCTCATAGCGCAGAGCGCCTTAGATAATGGTTGGCAAGGGATAGTGATTAATGGTTGTGTTCGCGATGTGGCGAGATTAAATACTTTCAGCTTAGGTGTCTTTGCCTTAGGGGCTATGCCGATAAAAACCGAAAAGTTAGGTCAAGGCCAAATTAATGTGGCTGTCGATATGGGGGGCGTGACGGTTAAGCCTGGTATGATGCTCTATGCTGATGAAAATGGTATTGCAGTAAGTGATGAAATGTTGAACTTTGCATTTTTAAATTAACATTTCTAAATGCATTAGTTGCTATAAATTCAAGTTGTTTTTGATAAGGATATTTATATGAAATTCATTAAGTGGCTCTTAGCCTTAATGGTGACGCTCATTCTTTTAGTTACCGTTTATCTCACCGTCTTTTTCGACCCTAATGATTTTAAACCTGAAATAGTCGATGCCGTAAAAAAACAAACGGGTCGTGAATTAGTCATTTCTGACGATTTATTTTGGACATTTTTCCCTGTTATAGGTATTAATTTAGGAGGGGTGTCTTTATCTAACCCTGAAGGCTTTACGCCTAAGGCTATGTTAGAAGTCAAAAAAGCCGTTGCTGAAGTGGCGCTAATGCCGTTGTTTAGTCAGAAAATTGAAATTGCAGAATTGAGTCTCGATGGCGCAACGATCAATTTAGTCACCCGTAAAAATGGCACTAGCAGTTTCGATGGGTTGAGTGGCGATAATAGCCCAAAAACTGCGTCTCCAGCTGCCGCCGAATCCTCATCGAATGCCAAACTTAACGACATTAATATTGGTGGCATTTCTATCACCAATACCCAAATTAATATGATTGACGAAGCTAATAAGCAGACTCAAGTCTTTACCTTAAGTAGCTTCACCCTAGGTGAGTTCTCCTTAGATAAATTTGCGCCTATCGCCTTTGAATTCAGTGCAACTATGCCGGATATGACGATAAGTAGCGAAGCTAAAGGTGAACTAAAACTCAGTCGAGACTTTAAACAACTCGTTATCAATGGGCTGAAAATTGATACTGTGGTGGAAGGTGAGAGTATTCCGAACAAGAAACTCGAAACATCTGTCAGCTTAGCAACTCAAATCGCCCTTGATAAACAGCAATTGTCCGTCGATATTGCGCAGCTTACCGCGGCGAGCATTACCGCTGCGGGTAAAGTAGGTGTTAATTATGGTACGAAAATTCCACAAATTAATGCTGATTTTCAAGTTGGCGATATTGATTTAGATACACTGTTACCTAAAACAGAGGCCACCGCCACCGCCACCGCTGAACAAGCGCTAGCAGCAAACACTCAGGCAGTTGAGCCTGATCTCTCAGCCCTTAAGCAGCTTGATGTAAAACTCAAGTTGACTGTTAAGTCTATTAAGGTCGCGAATCTGTCGACTCAAAATTGGTTAATGGATGTGGGCATTAAAAATGGCGTGTTAGATCTGACGAAATTGAATGCGGATTTATATCAAGGTCAGTTGCTGGTGAGCGCTCAGGTTGATGCTCGTCAAGCAGTGGCGAGTTATCAATTTGATAAAAAAGTGACGGGCGTACAAATTCGTCCTTTGCTGAAAGATGCGGCGGATGTGGATTTATTGGCCGGTACAGCCAACTTTGATGTGAAGGGGAAAGGTAAGAGTTTGATCCCTGAGCAGTTAAAGAAAAACCTGTTAGCGAATGGTCATTTTGATATTAATGACGGTGCTCTGTACGGGGTAAATATTCCACAGATGATCCGCAGCGCCCAAGCTAAGTTAAAGGGCGACTTATCGCCAGAAACGAAGGCGGAGCGCAAAACTGACTTCTCGAGTCTGACGGGCAGTTTCTCGTTGGATAATGGCGTTGCCACGAATCCAGATCTTGCCTTGTCTTCGCCTTTACTGCGTTTGGATGGTAAAGGCACTGCGAATTTATTGACTGAAGCCTTGGACTACAGACTAACCGCTAGCCTAGTGAATTCATTGAAGGGTCAGGGCGGTAGCGACAAAGATGCGCTGGCTGGAGTTGATATTCCGTTGGCCATTACAGGCACTTTCCAAAAACCTGAATATGCTTTGGATACTAAAGCCTTACTGAATAATCAGCTAAAGGAAGAAACCGACAAAGCTAAGGAAAAATTAAAAGACTCCTTATTGAAAAAACTAGGCGGTTTCTAATGGTTGCTTCAACGCGTTACGCATTACTTGTTTGCGCGAGTGCTTTTGTCGGCTGGCAACTTGTTGGGTGCTCGGCGCCCGAAGCCGCTGATACGAGTCAGTCAACCAAGGGTGAGACTACAACAGCTGCGGCCGTTCAGCCTGAGATTATTCGCGCTGCCGATCTGGCGCTCGATGTTTCTGGGCTTAAAAGCACTCCGACATTAAAGGCTGAACCTGTGATGGCAGAAAAGGCACAAGGCCTGCTTCGCGGTGAATTAACTTTAGAACCTTTTATCGATTTTAAGCAGCCGGTTAAGGCGACATTGACTGTGACAAATCCACAAACCTATGCAGTCGGCCTACGTTATAACTCTGGGATGACGGCGGATTTGTGGTTGGTAACGCAAGAGGGCAAACGTCTGTGGGCTTGGTCGGATGATATGATGTTTACCCAAGCATTACGTGATAGCCAATTGGCGGCAGGGAAAGTGATCACGACTTCATTTAGTATTCCGCCCAAAGCATTTGCAGGAATACCTGCAAATGGTGCTCGCTTAGAAGCGCATTTTGCTGCTAAAGCGTTAGAGTATGATGCCGTTGTTATGGCGCCCGTTGTCTTATTACTGACGATGGAATAACGTCGCCTCTCATAATAGAGAAAGCCCGTAATAGAAAAAGGCAGCAATCCGATAGGGTTGCTGCCTTTTTGTTATCTATGGCTCAATTTTGCTTAGGATTTATAGCACTAATCCGTTCGAACTATGTGCTAGTTTAGTCCTTACGCACTCAACTTAGTTTCATCAACCACTAATTTGATCACTTGGCCTGGTTGTAAATACTGTGATTGCGCTAGGCTATTCCACTCGAGTAGCTCGGCAACAGTTACGTTAAATTTATTGGCGATACGGGCAAGTGAATCACCGGATTTTACCTTGTAACTAACAGTACGAACAGTACGAATTTGCGCGGTTTGCTCAAGCTCCTTTGGTGCTAAGATCACTAACTTCTGACCGTTTTGTAGCTTGATATTCTTAGCCAATTTGTTCCAAGTGCTGAGTTGTTTCACCGTCACTTTATGGGCTTGGGCTATTTCTGAGAGTGTGTCTCCTGAATTAACCTGATAAGCAATTTTTGTTGATTCAACTGCAGCATGTGATTTTTTCGGCAATTGCTGCTTAGTTGACAGGGCATAAAGCTGCTTGTCTTGCGCATCGACAGGAATAATCAAATGCTTGCCTGCGACGATCGTGTTGCTTTTCATGCCGTTTGCGGCGCGAATAGCGGCAACGGTCGTATGGTGCTGCGTAGCAATTTTGCCAATGCTATCGCCAGATTTGATCGTGTAACGTAACCAGCTGATCCTATCTTCGGTTTCTGTTTCAGCAAGCGCTTTTTTAAATTCTTCCGATTTATCAATTGGTAGCACTAAGGTGTGCGGACCAAGTGGCGATGTAGCCCAGCGGTTATAACCTGGGTTGAGTTTTTGTAACTCAAGCGTGGTCATATTGGCAAAACCTGCCGCCATGGCTAAATCAATTTGGCTATCAATATCAACCACTTCAATAGTCGGATTGTTGTCAATTGGCGCTAAAGAAATACCATATTCATCAGCGTGTTTAATGACTTCTGCCAGTGCGAGCAGTTGCGGCACATAGCGCTCCGTCTCTCTGGGCAAATCCAATGACCAAAAATCCGTTTTTAAGCCTTTTTTCTCGTTACGTTTGATTGCATTGAGCACCCGTGATTCACCCGAGTTATAGGCAGCAATAGCATAAAGCCAATTGTTATTGGTTTTATCGTAGAGGTATTCCAGCATATCGAGCGCCGCAGTCGTTGATGCGGGGACATCACGGCGACCGTCATACCACCAGTTCATTTCTAAACCGAAATGACTGGCCATAGGTGTGGTAAATTGCCACAGACCCGATGCCGCGCCAGTCGATGATGCGGATGGATCAAAGGCGCTTTCAATTATGGGTAACAAAGCTATCTCAATAGGAAGATGACGCTTTTCAAGTTCTTCTACAATCATGTACATATAAGGTGCAGCACGTTCCGAGATGATCGCCAGATGCTGTGGATTTTTGATGTACCAATCACGGTATTGATTCACCAATTTTTGATCTGGAACTGGTAACTGCATGCCCTGACGAATTCGCTCCCACACATCGGTAATTTGCGCCGATGGAGCCTCGGTTGCGAGGTAATATTCTGGGACTGTATTTTCGGTTGTGACGGCTTCAACTTCTGTTTGGTTAACGCCATGGTTGTCTAATGTTTGACAGCCTGTGAGTAGGGCAAATCCCCCTACAACAACATAAAGTGATACTCTCATTGAAAACGGTAGTCCTCTGTTAGTGCATCGCTTTTCTTTATAGTAACAGTATGTTTTATATGAAGATAAAGACGACGCAGCGCGCAAAGTTTTCACGCAAAACGAGCCATTCTATGGGATCTTTTCGATCTTGTCCCTTAATTATCGTACATAATGTAAGGCCATTTTTGACTTACATCATCAAAAATGAGAAAAACTGTTTGAATTTCAATCTATAATATTGCTTTTGTGATCAAAAATTATCTTTCCACTGTCTGAGTAAGGTAAAACCGCTGAGTTCGTCTAAATTTGCGTGATTTAGACCGCTAAAATGCTGTTTTATGTTATCGACAATTTCAGTGTCGCTTGGGCGTAAAAAGGGATTGATGGCGCGTTCTAAGGCGATGGTGGAGGGAATAGTCGCTTTGTCTTGGCGACGTAACTGCATCGCGCGTTCGTTATAGTCTTGGAGCTCGCGATTGTTGGGATTGACCGCGAGGGCAAATTTGAGGTTTGAAAGTGTGTACTCATGGGCACAATAAACCCGAGTGTCGGCGGGAAGCTGGGCAAGTTGCTGTAGTGAGTTGAGCATTTGCGCTGGCGTGCCTTCAAATAAGCGTCCGCAGCCGCCGCTAAACAGGGTGTCACCGCAAAATAAGGCATCTTCAACAACGTAGGCTATATGTCCTGCTGTGTGGCCTGGTACATCTAAGACTTGCAGCTCAGCGCTGAGATACTCCAGTGTGAATTTGGGCTTGGCTTTTGCGTGCAGTGGATGTGTGATGCCTTCGATCTTCTCATTATCTGGGCCATAAACCGTGAGTCTATTATGACTATAGGCTTGAAGCGCTGCTACGCCACCCGTATGGTCATTGTGGTGGTGGGTCAGTAAAATACCCGCTAGCGTGAGTTGATTGGCTTGCAGGTAGTCAATGACCACAATTGCATCGCCGGGATCGACAACATAAACCTGAGTATGGGGCTCTTGTTGTAACACCCAGATATAATTGTCATTAAAGGCTTTGATCGCTGTTATAGTGAGCATAGAACTGCCTATGTCTGTATTTCAATTTGAAGATAAAGGTATTATCCATGAGTGAACGGCCCTTGGCGATCTTTGCCGCTTTTGCCCTGTGGCAGAATGTTGGTCATCTTTGACCCCATTGGATACTTGTCTACCCAACTAACGGAGGAACTCTGTGTCGCATTTTAGTACTGAGCTCAAGCCCGAACAATGGAGTGACCTACCCAATGGTGAGGCACTACAGCAAGCCGTAGCTAAACAGCTTGAAGATTGGTGGCCAAGAGTCTTTGGTTATCATTTATTAAAGTTAGGGCCTTTGAGTGCCGAATTGTCGAGCATGGCATCGTCAGTCGCCCATCATTTTTCACTCTCGCCATCTAAAGGGGCCTCTATTGAAGGCGATTTTTGCCATCTACCCCTGCAGAATGCGGCGATAGATGCGGTGGTAATGAGTCTATTGCTCGAATTTGAACCCGATCCTTACCGTATTCTTCGCGAAACCGATAGGGTACTCATCGCCGGAGGCTATCTTTTTATCGTCGGTTTTAATCCCTTGAGTCCAGTATTTTTGGGTAAGTTATGGCCTAAATATCAGGATTGTCTTCCTTGGAATGGCCGTTTTTTTATGCCTTCGAGGGTGCGAGATTGGTTAGGTTTATTAGGTTATCAAGTGGTGGGGGATGAGCGTTTGGTCTACCACCCATTAATGGGCGAGTTTACCCAAGGTAGATTTTTTCAACAGAGTTTAGCGTCATGGCTTCCTAGCGCGGGCAGTTTGTATTTGATTGTGGCACGTAAACTCGAGTCGCCACTCACACCTATTCGCGATAAACGTAAGGTGCGGCAGACAAATTGGACCACGGCGCCGACAGCGGGTCGTTCGGAGCATTTATCAGAGCATTCGGAAAACTGACAAGCCATTTCCATTTTAAGTACAGGTTTTTATATGCGGATCACCTTAAGACAACTGGCAGTATTTGAGGCTGTGGCACGTAGCGGCCAAGTCGCAAAGGCGGCTGAACAAGTGAATTTATCACCACCGGCGACATCTATGGCCTTGGCTGAATTAGAAAAGCAGCTAAATGCCCGCCTATTTGAACGTATTGGCAATCGATTACAGCTTAACTCCCAGGGTAATTTACTGCTGCCATTGGCAACGGATCTATTACACCGTGTTGAACAAATTGAGCAGGCATTTACTTATCATGGTGGTGATCTGGTTGGGCGTTTAAGCATCAGTGCCAGTTCGACAATCGGTAATTATCTGATGGCGAAAGCCGCAGTGGCATTTTGTCAGCAACATACTCAAACCCATGTGGATGTGGCGATTACTAATACTCAAGATGTGATCCTAGCGGTTGCTCAGTTCCGCTCTGAAATGGGCTTTATTGAAGGCCATTGCACTGACAATCGTTTGAGTGTCGAGGCATGGCATAAGGATAGGCTGCTGGTGTTTTGTCATCCGGCGCATCCTCTGGCGGGGAAAGTGGTTAAACCTGCAGCTGTTAAAGGTCTGTCTTGGGTGCTACGTGAGGAAGGATCGGGCACTCGCGAATATTTTGTAAATGCCGCCAATGAGTTGGATATGCAGCCGGAGGCTAAATTCTGCTTTACTACGCCGGATGCGATTAAATTGGCTGTGAAACAAGGTGCTGGGCTTGGGGTGTTATCTGAGCTGGCGCTGGAGAAAGAAATCAGTCGTAAAGAGTTGGCGTTAGTCACGATTGAGGGACTCGTACTCGAGCGGCAGTTTTATCGCATCACCCATAAGAGCCGTCAGGCGACATCCCTAGGTCAAGCTTTTGTGCTGTTTTGTGAGAATTTTTTCAATATTGCAGGTGTGGAACTGAAATAAACCGTTTGATAGCAATGGCCCTCGTAAACAGTGAGCTTAAGCGATTTATTTAAAAGGTTAATTTTGACGGTAAGCTTAAACTGTGAGATGAATCGCGAATTAAATCATCACGCCCAAGTACTTAACTTAGGCGTGATTGCATCGAACTTACTTTTTCGCACTTAGCGAGTTTACACTGAGTGGCACTGGGTTAAGGCTGATAACCTAAATCGGGTTGGGTTGGTTTAGATTCTGCCGCGGTGCGAGCTAACACATCGCAACGTTCGTTTTCGGCGTGGCCTGCATGACCTTTAACCCATTGCCAGTCGATAGTGTGCATCTGTGAGGCTTTATCTAATCGTTTCCATAGGTCAACGTTTTTGACTGGGGTACGGTTTGATGTCATCCAACCTTTTTTCTTCCAGCCATGTATCCATGTCATTATGCCTTGGCGCATATATTGGCTGTCGCTGGTGAGCACGACTTGGCAAGGCTCTTTCAAGCTTTCTAACGCTATGATTGGGGCTAACAATTCCATGCGATTATTGGTCGTGAGCGCAAAACCGTCGGACATCTCCTTTGTATGGCCTTTATAATTCATTACAATGCCATAGCCGCCAGGACCGGGATTGCCTAAGCAAGAGCCGTCGGTGAAGATGTGGATCAGTTTTAGTTCAGTCATCAAATTGTTACCATAGCCGGGAATTTCGGCCGAGTATAACTAAAAATTGTCATAAGAAGCGCATAAAAACATGAATATTATCTCTAATGCTAGCCGTCAGGTTATTTTAGATACCGAAACCACAGGTATGAACCAGGGCAGCGGCGCCATCTATTTAGGTCATCGGATCATCGAGATTGGTTGTGTGGAAGTGGTAAACCGTCGTTTGACGGGGCGTTATTACCATCAATATATCAATCCTGGTCAAGCAATTGATCCCGAAGCTATCGCTGTTCACGGTATTACCGATGAGCGCGTTTCCAAAGAGCCGCGTTTTCATCAAGTTGCTCAAGACTTTATCAACTTTATCGACGGCGCTGAAATCGTCGCCCATAACGCGAACTTCGACGTGAGCTTTATGGATCATGAGTTTTCACTGTTGCAGCCGCGTGGACCAAAAACCGCTGATATTTGTCAGATCCTCGATACCTTAGAAATTGCTAAGTTCCTGCATCCCGGCCAGAAAAACAATCTCGACGCTCTCTGTAAGCGTTACGGTGTGGATACGTCTCGCCGCGAGTACCACGGCGCTTTACTCGATGCCGAGATCCTCGCCGATGTTTATTTGATCATGACAGGCGGCCAGACAAAGTTTAATTTGTCTAACGAAGAAGCGGGGCAGGAAGCGGGGGGGATCCAACGTTTTGATCCGCAATCACTTAATCTTAAAGTGATCGGCGCATCGGCCGATGAATTGACTATGCATGAACAACGCCTTGATTTAGTCGCAAAATCAGGTAAATGCCTCTGGAGAGGATAGAAGAATTACTATGCCTATGTCGCGCCATAAACCCATTTTAGCTTTTTGCCTGCTTGCCACTACGCTGTTATTTAGTGTGGCGAGTGTATTGGCCGCTGACCTAGATCCCGCTAAAAAAGTCGTCAAGCCGCCCAAGGCTACGCCGATTGTAGGATTGGAGACGGCTTCCGAGCTTAAAAATCGTTTTCGTATTGATCATATGGTCGATAACATGACCTTATTAGTGGAGCGTGAATATGGCTCTGCGCCTGTGGTCATAGTATTACCCGATGGCAGTAAATGGTACGCCAATCGTCATCCAGCAACCGTTAAGTGGGTTGATGGTATAACGGGCGATATTATTTACATTGAGTCACCACAGCCCGGACCTTGGCAGTTGGTGGGCAAGGTTGTCTCAGGTTCAACCCTTAAGAAGCTCTCTAAACTCGAAATAGAAGTCCAGCCTTTACCACAGCCAATCTTCCAAGGTGAACAAGTTAAAATTGTCGCGCAGCTAATGGGTGACGAGCAGCGTGTGCGTATGCCTGGGTTAGATTATTTAGTCGAATGGACTGCACATTTTGTGAGTAAACATAAGGCGGGCGATGAAAACTTTGCCGCGGGTGACATTATTGTTGGTTCCTATAAAGACAATGGTGAAGATTACGATGAAAAACCCGACGATGGTGTATTTACCAGCAATATCAATATAAAGCAGCCTTGGGGTGATTATGAGTTTGTCGTGCAGGCACGTAATAATGTGTTTGAACGGCAGGTTTCATTCCCGTTTAAATTGTCACCTCGGCCAATTAATCTAGAAGTTATTACCCCTAACGATCCGCTAACAGGGCAATGGAAAGTCATGTTACACGTGGATAAGACAGTGTTGCAGCTGGCTGAGACGCATTTTTCCTTTGAGTTAGTCGGTCCTGCTGGCTTGCAACTGCCTTTGGTTGTTAATGGTCTCACTGAGCCTGACTCTGAATTAGATTTACCTACAGTGACAGAGTTTGGTAGTTATCGAATTAAAGGTTTTGTGGCGACGACGACTGTCACTGGTCGTGAAATCGTGCTGGATTTACCTGAGCTTTTCTTTAACTTAATTGAACCACCAGAACCACCACCAAGTGCCGAAGAGTTAGCTGCTGTTGCTGCACAAAAAGCGGCAGAGGAAGAAGAGCTTGCGAAGAAAGACGCGATGTTCTGGATCATTACAGTCAACGCTATCTTATTAGTCTTAGGCGTGGTGGGATTAATTGTGTGGCGTAAGCGTCAAAGTTTGGCGCAGGCCTTAGCTGCCGCGGAGTTACGTTTATTAAATGAAGCATCTGCAAATTCACCCGCAGCGCCTTCATTAGATGAAATCGATCTCACTATGCCAGATGAGGCAGATAAAGACCGTTAGCCAAGCGTTGCTTAATGTGTTTGATTTATGACTTTGAACTGGAACGTTGCAGCGATATTTGGGATATAAATCAAGGTCTGCAATTGATTTGGCTTTTTTTTAATCAAATGATAAATCGAAGTAAAAAAACGGTTGACGCCTGCAGGGCTCAACCGTATTATTCTTCGCATCTTACGCAGAGCCTTGATAAGTGTGTTGAATTATCGTTCTGTTTTAACACCAGCGGCCTGTCACGCTGGAGTTAGTGGGTTAGATACCCGTTAGATAGTTAGATATGGAAAGATTTGGAGCGGTAGTTCAGTTGGTTAGACTATCGTTTTAACATCAGCGGCCTGTCACGCTGGGGTTAGTGGGTTAGATACCCGTTAAATATTTGGATATAGAAGAATTTGGAGCGGTAGTTCAGTTGGTTAGAATACCGGCCTGTCACGCCGGGGGTCGCGGGTTCGAGTCCCGTCCGCTCCGCCAAATTGCAAAAGCCCCATCGAAAGATGGGGCTTTTTGCTTTTTGCTGATCTCCTTAATTTCTGCGCTGTTCATCTTATTAACGATGAGACTCGATTCAAATGTCAGCAAGGATCACGCTGAAATCTTAATATGATTAAGTGATAGCTACTGTGGAGCCTGTGCGGTGTCGGTGAGGATGACTTCAACCCGACGGTTTTGCTGGCGGCCACTGGCGGACTCATTATTGGCAACAGGTGAGCTTTCACCTTTACCTAGGCTACTGAGCCGATTGGATTGGATCCCTTTTCCCTGTAAAAAATGGCTAACACTATCAGCTCTTTGCTGCGATAAACCCAGATTGTATTGCTCACTGCCTACGCTATCTGTATACCCTTCAATCATGGCACCACGTGCGGGATACTTGTTCAGAAAGTTGGCTAGGTTGGTTAAATGTTGACTGGTCGATGACTTAAGATCCGCTTTGGCAGTGTCAAATAAGACATCACCTAAGGTTACGACCCAACCACGTTCTGACTGACGGGCATTCAGCAATGTGAGCTGGGCTTGCAGTTCGGTCGTTTCCTGACGCGCATCTGCAGCATCAGCACGGGCTAGGCGCGCATCTTGATGGGCTTGATTGGCCTCAGTGGTGCGAGCATCTAATCTGGCGTCATCGCGTTTTTTGGCGAGGACTTTGTGTT
Source organism: Shewanella sp. SW32 (assembly GCF_025653365.1). Lineage (NCBI taxonomy): Bacteria > Pseudomonadati > Pseudomonadota > Gammaproteobacteria > Alteromonadales > Shewanellaceae > Shewanella > Shewanella sp. SW32. The sequence continues at coordinate 17,931 of NZ_JAKKSJ010000019.1, forward strand.
GATCCTCGGCAAAGCGGCTCTGCGCTTGAGCTAAGGCAATATTGACTTTTTTATCGGCAACAAACACTAGGTGCTGTGATTGTTGCTCATCTTTTACCGGTTGTTCAGCAGCGCGAACGGCTTCTTCAGCTTGTTTAATGGCAGCAGGGGCTAAAATTGCCAGTTCATTATTCGCTTGCAGTTTATTAAGTTCTGTACGGATATCACCGATGCCTTCAGCTATTTTGGGCGTACTGCTACAAGCTGCTACTGTGGTTAGGATTAGGCTATATGCCAGTAGATGGCGGCTAAAACGTAAAGGCAGACCCGATGAAACGATAGGTTTTTTCATTACTGAATTCCTCCTGAACGGCGCAACATTTCTTGCTGCAGAATGCTGATATTGTTTTTCATTTCATTATTGACGCTATTGGCTTGTGCCAGCTCAGCGCGAGCTTGTGCCAGTTCGGCCTCAAGGCTCGCCTCTATGGCGTAACGATCGGCGCTGACAGTGTCCATATTGAGTAATGCGCTGCTTGCAGATTGAAGTTTAAGTCTGGCCTGTGCCAGTTCATTTGAGGCATATTGGCCGACTCTTGCTTGCTCAGCGCGGGCAATGGTGTGTTCAGCCCGTTCCATTTCTGCGGTCTTAGTCAATGGCGTTGAACTGCAGCCCACGAGCGCTGTCGCAATACAGCCTGCCAATAAGAAGTGCTTGGCTCGCTGCAGGCCGATTGAATATTGCTGTGGTTGTTGATTTTTATTGATGTTCATTTGAAATTCCTTTCTCGGAAACAGTGTCCAGAGTGTGGTCTTTAGGTTTGTTATTCCACCATGCACAGTTAAATATGCTGGTGAATAGCCTCATTTTTGAGCCAGTTGGTATGAGTGAGTAATTTGACGCCACGGAAATTCATGATCTACTCCTCTGAGTTAAAGAGGGCCGACACAGTAAGGATTGCATCGGCTTGAGCTAAACGCAGTGTGTTACTGCAAGGTTTAGTTTTTGCACTTAATCAATGAAACTTTTCCCTGTTTGTTCGTCACGTCCTAGTCTAACGAGTGATGATTTGGCTCTTTTTCAGTCCAGTTACCTTCCTTGTCGTTTGATTTAAGTTCTTCAACCTCGCTTATTTTGTGTGCTTTTACTGGTATCCACGTCTTGTTTAGCTTTATCCGCAACTGTGGTTTTGAGCATCTGACGGTTGCGGGCTACGACGGGAGGATTGGCTTTGTTGGTGTCGGAATTCTGTGCATCGTTATCGACGGATTTATGTTGTTCTGTGAATTTTTTCATATAAACCTCAAGTAACCCGGTGTAGTGCAAGAGTGCATGAACCGTACATTCAGCATGACCTGCTAAATATTGAACGTCTGTGCGTTAGCGCGCATGGGATTAGTGATGGCAATATTGGCCGCTCGGCACGTTTTTTGTTTGCTGGGTGGGTCGATACAATCAATAGTAATGCATTGATTATAAAGGTAATATTTCGGATATTAGGCAGCATCAGTTTGCGCCATGTTGGGTTGATGACTGCCTGTTTTGTTTATGCTCTGCAGTACCAGTGTGGGTTTAGTACTGAAGTGGCATATGGGATAACGATAGAATGGCTGTTGTACGAGTGGTCTAGCCATCCGTTATGTGCACAGTACGTTTATGTTTGCTGCGCTTGTTGAGGTGGCATCAGCCGTTCTGATTCCTGTCTAACGACCGTGTAACATTCACAACAGGTTTGTTCTAGTAACGCGCGATCGACCACTTCAATATTCCCACGACTGTAATTGATAATTCCCATGCGCTGCAGTTTGCCTGCCGCATCGGTGACACCTTCACGGCGTACGCCGAGCATATTAGCAATCAATTCCTGCGTCATTAACACGCGATCATCGGGCAGCCTATCTATCGAAAGCAGTAACCAACGACACAGTTGCTGTTCAATACTATGGTGGCGATTGCAAACCGCGGTCTGGGCCATTTGGGTCAGTAGCACCTGACTGTAACGCAGTAACAGGTGGAGCAGGGCGCCATGACGGTTAAATTCGTCTTTAAGCCGCTGACCAAGCAACGCCAGCACTTTGCACCACAGCGCGACTCGTGGTGCTTTCTCCTCCCATAAACAGTGCAACGCCGACCATACCATCATTGCCAACGACGGCAATTTCAGCGGATGCCCCATTTTCCATCACATATAGTAGCGAAATAATCGAGTCCAGCGGGAAATACACATAACGCTGCTTTGAGCCTGCTTCACAGACTACTTGTCCGAGTTCTAATGGAACCAGTTCCAGATGCGGGAAAATACGTTGTTTGACTTCTTCTGGCAATTCACATAACAACCGATTGGATTCTGGCGGGAAGTGAGTTTCCGGTGGCGGGCGCTCTGATACAGATTTCAGTTTTAGTGTGTCCATTATGATAGCGTGTCCTTGTTTGGTGATGTCGCTAACTCAGGTTACAGCGAGAAACACCTATGCTATGTACGGTAGCGAACATAATGGCAGGTTTTTTGAATTGTTGAGTGGAAAATATGCACTTAAGTGCGCATTGAGTGATAGCAGCTACAACAACGGGCAAGTAGAGCTTGCCGATCAAGAATATGTAATCGCCCACGATTATATGAAATGCTGCCGCGGATCTGTAAATTGCCTGCGGCCTCGGTAATACTGCTTCGCCTAACACCTAGCATGTCGGCTAAAAATTGATGGGTTAGATATAACTCATCAGTCTGAATTCGGTCGTGACTCATTAGCAACCAACGTGCTAGCCGAGACTCAATGGAGTGAAAATGGGCACAGACTGCATTTTGTGATAATTGGCATAACAAAGTGTATAGATAAGTCTCTACTATTTGCTTCAGATTGGTATTTTGAGCGAGTAAGCTTTCAAAGGATTCAATGGGGAGCCGCCAAGCTTGACCAGAACCTTGGATGATCGCCTCGGAAGGCTCTTGCCGAGTGCCCAGCAAAGTCGTCGCTCCAAGCATACCTTCGTAACCAATCAAACCCATTTCCAATGCCGGATGTTTGGGGAGTTTAGCAATCAAAGAAATAAAAGCCGTTAAGGGAAAATAGACATATTGATATGACTCGCCAGGCTTGCACAGTAAGTCGGCAAAGTTAAGTTGGACTAACTCAGCTTGCGATAATAAATCCGCTTGTTCCACCACTGGCAGATGACGGATTAATCGGTTCTGAATTTGTGGGGCTAATGTGTCTTGGTGTTGAGTGGGCATAGCGGTTCAACCTGTGGTGGCATTGACTTGGCACCAGAAAATCTGCTGCAAAAAGAAGGGCCGCAGCCCCTGAACGGGGGCTACGGAATGATGGAGATTAAACGACTAGTTGTTTAGTTGCTGTGAAGGTGCAGCTGATTTCAGTTGCATATCGTTTTTGACTGAAATGACGCCGGGGACTTTGCTTGTTAGTTTTACCGCAGTATTGATATCTTCACGCGATTTCACAAACCCGCTGAGCTGGACCACGCCTTTAAAGGTTTCAACATTAATCTCGGCCACACTTAAGTTTTTATCACCTAAAATGGCAGCTTTCACTTTGGTGGTGACCACACTGTCGTCTAAATACTCGCCAGTACCTTCTTTGTTGTATGCAGAACTGCAACTGGCCACGGCGACTAAACCTAGAGCCAGCAGGAAGATACTTAACATTTTAATTGTTCTCATCAGGTTATCCTTTTTGATAAAGAGTAAAAATGGGGCGCATTAGCTAACGCGTCCCGTTAACAGCAATATAATCAGCACCAGTAGCACTATGCCTATAAGGCCACCTGGACGATAACCCCAGTTTCGGCTATGGGGCCAAGTGGGGAGCATGCCGAGAAATAACAAAATTAAAATAATCAATAAAATAGTCGCAATTGACATGGCTAATCTTCCTGATACCGGGGCAATTTTGCACTGGGTAACATGAGTCTGTGCCGTAGCAAATGGGATGTCGGTACGCTGGCGCACTTACAGGGATCTGACGAGTCGATGTGTTTATATTCGCATTACCTGATAAGCGGTATGCCGAACAGAGCGAGTGATTGTAGAGATGCATACTCTACTTATGTCCAATGACGGACATGTTCAATTCGAAACCAACGTTTGGTATTTCACTTATTCCGTTGTCCAGTTTCATGGGCTGCGCTAATAAAGAGGTCAACAAAATGAATTATCATGATCGCGATGTTTACGGCATTTACAACAATCCACAGTTCGCTTCTCCATCATTGGCACAAGGACCCGGCCCATATCTGATGGGCGCTGAAACACTGATCGGCAATAATGTTGTTAATAATTCTGGTGAAACCTTAGGGGATATCAAAGAAATTATGCTTGAAGTGGAAACGGGCCACGTCGGGTATGCGGTACTGTCGTTCAGTACTTATTTTGGTTTTGGAGAAAAGCTGTTTGCAGTACCTTGGAAGATGCTGACACTTAATCATGAGCAAAAATGTTTTGTCATGGACATATCATTAGAGCGACTCAAAACGGCGCCGGGGTTTGATAAAGGCCATTGGCCCAATATGAAAGATGTTGAATGGGAAAACGAACTGCACGATTACTACGGTAGCCGTAGGGATTAATGGTGTTAAGCAGGGGATTTATCCCCTGCGTTATTATTTGGATTCAGTAAATATGTATAAGTGTGGTTGTGTCTATCAAGTGAGTACCACACGCATTTTAGTTATTAGGGATTTGCTCATCGCCATGGTTGACACCTAATAACGATAAAAGTTTGAGCTAGCGTATTATCGAAAGTCACTAGCGTGTATCGCTGATCAATGTCTTCGCTTCATCAAATGATTAAAGCCTTGTCGAAAGATAAGGCTTTTTTGTTTTTCTATTTTAAGTTTAAATCCCTATTTAAGGTAAATCTGATGTTTTCGGATTTGTACTACAGCTTATTTTACTTGATGTCGCTAGATTGCTCCGTTTTCTTGATTTTTCTCCATAGGTGATGAGGGAAGAGTCATATTTAACAGTGGATATATCGAATAGATAATTTCAGCTTACTGTTCATGCTGTTGTCATCTGCGTCATTAAAGCTAAGCTCATTAGTATTTAGCTCAGTTATCTAAAGGATTTATATGGTTGAACACATTACTGGCATGCTAGCGCTAATTGGAGTGCTATCGTTATTTTGTCAATGGCTTGGCTGGAAACTGCGGTTACCAGCGATTTTACCCTTGTTGCTATGTGGGCTCACTTTAGGCCCTGGGCTTGGTCTCCTCAATCCTGATGCGATTTTTGGTGATTTGCTTTTTCCGATTATTTCCCTCGGGGTCGCCGTGATTTTATTTGAAGGTGCTTTGACTCTTAACTTCAAAGAAATCAAAGATCATGGTCGTATGGTGACGCATCTTGTGACTATCGGTACCGTGATCACTTGGGCCTGTATCAGTACGGCCACCTTTTATTTACTGGATTTTAGTTGGGAAATTGCATTGCTCTTTGGGGCGCTAGTGGTGGTGACTGGGCCTACGGTTATCGTGCCAATGCTCAGAAGTGTGCGTCCTAAATCCCAGCTGGCGAGTATTTTGCGTTGGGAAGGCATAGTGATTGATCCAATAGGCGCGCTGCTCGCAGTGTTAGTCTTTGAATACATAACCGTTGCCAGCGATCAAACGACGCATGTGCTCTATGCCTTAGGCTCTATGTTGTCCCTCGGATTAGGACTTGGCGCAGTAGCGGGTTATCTAACGGGACAAATCTTAAGACACAACCTATTGCCACACTATCTGCGTAATACCGCTGTTTTGACCTTAATGCTGGGTATCTTTGTCGGCTCGAACCTATTACAAGAAGAATCGGGTTTATTGACTGTGACGGTTATGGGCATTTGGCTTGCGAATATGCGTGGTGTGGATATTGCTGAAATCCTTGAATTTAAAGAAACATTAACCGTACTGTTAATTTCTGCACTGTTTATTTTACTGGCGGCGCGATTAGATTCTAATGCCATGCTCGGCTTAGGCTGGGGTGGACTGGGTGTTTTAGCTGTGACCATGTTATTGGCACGACCGCTGAGTATTTGGGCTTCTGGTATAGGCACATCTCTGTCGAAAGCGGATAAGTGGTTTTTATGCTGGATTGCCCCTCGAGGTATTGTGGCCGCGGCGGTATCTTCTTTATTTGCAATCAAGTTAGAAGCCAACAATGTGCAGGGCGCAGATGCAATTGTGCCCTTAGTGTTCTTAATTATTATCGGCACTGTGGTGGTCCAAAGTTTAACGGCGGGACGTTGGGCACGATTTCTTGGGGTTAAAGCCGATTCTGCCCAAGGTTTATTGATCTTTGGTGCCTCTAAATTTTCCAGAGAGTTAGCTAAAATTTTAAAAGCCAAAGATGTCAAAGTGCTACTGGCTGATAATAACTGGGATAACATTCGCCTTGCGCGTATGGATAATATTCCAGTGTATTTTGGTAATCCTGTTTCGGAACATGCTGAAACTTATATGGATTTAACTGGAATTGGCCGCGTGTTGATTATTTCACCTTACCGACAGTTAAACCCGTTAGTGAGCTTTCATTTCCAAGACTTTTTTGGTGCTAAAAAAGTTTTTGGTCTTAATAATACCGAAGTTGGCAGTGCGCGCCACCAGCTCTCTGAAAGTTATAAGCAACGTTTATGTTTGTTTGGTGATGCAGTGTCTTATGCCAAGATAGCCAGCCTAATGGCGAAAGGCGCTCAACTTAAAGTAACGAATTTAACCGAAAACTTCAGCTTTGAACATTTTCGTAAACGTTACGGTGAGACGGCAATACCACTGGTTTACCTGACGAAAGAAGGTAAGGTCGTCGTTGTTTCGGGTAATGATACCGTATTTCCTAATGGCATTGAGCTTATCAGTCTATTGCCAATTGAAGCCTTAGAAGAAGCCAAAGTGCAGCAAGCGATTGCAGAGCGGGAAGCCCAAGAAAAAGCAGCAGAATCTGCTTTAGCAAAGGTAAAAGCGGAAGAGCATGAAAGCGAAGGTGATGACGCTGTTGGATAAGTTAAAGTTACCAAAAGATTTATTATCGAAATATTTTTTGACTAGCTGAAGAATATTTCTCAAATAGCACATTCAAGGCATCATAGCTGCGTAAGTTTTATGGCAAATCTTACTGCAGCTATAGATTACAGCCCAAAAAAGAGTATTAAAATGACTTTGCTAGAAAGCCATGTTTATGCAGAAAGGTCGCTGTTATACAAGCAGTCATTACACTACTGAATAAGCATTTTGCACTAAGGAACGTATGGTCGACTCTATGCATTCAACCGCGATATTGAATTGAGTGTCGTTTTCGGCGCCACCAAGGCTCAAGCGGATAAAATTGTCATGGCAATTAAAGTCATCACCATTACGGACTAATATGCCTTTTGCGGCCAGTGCGGTAACGAGATGATGGGCTTTGATATCTTCTGGCAGTTGTATCCAACCGTTTAACCCTCGCCAAGTTTGGGTTAATCCCAGCCGTTCGCCCATGGCGATACAGTGACGTTGGCGTTGACGTACGAGCGTATCTCGTTCTGCAGTGATATGACCTTTCTTTATCAACTGACAGGCTATTTCAATATTCAGCGGCGACACCATCCAGCATTGGCTATGAATAGCGAGTCGCACTTGGGCGATAAGGGGGTCAGGAACCAGAATAAAACCTTGCCTTAAGCCGCCAGAAAACAATTTTGACAGGCTGGAAATATAAATCACCCTTGGGATCGCCAGCTGTTTTGCTAATTGCCACAGGGGCGAATGCCATTCTTCAGGTAAACAATAATTCACGTCATCTTCAATGATATAGAATTGATATTGCTCTGATAATTCAAGGATTTTCTGCCGCTGTGATTCACTGTACTGAATGCAAGTGGGGTTTTGATTATTCAGTGTGAGATAGACTAATTTAGGGTTGTGGATCTGTAATAGGGCTTCAAAGCGCGGCAGATCTAATCCTTCGTGGATAAGGGGCACTCCAACGCTAGTGACACCAAGCTGTTTAGCACAAATTCTCACGCCTGGATAACTGTATTGCTCGTGTAACAGTACATCGCCAGTTGATAAAAATGCGCTCAAACAGGCAAAAATGGCTTGCTGGCCGCCATGGGTAAAGACCAGTTGCTCGGGCGTTTGCGGTATGCCGCGTTGGTTTAACCATTGGTGGAACACTTGTTGGTGTTGATCTAATGGACTGGCGCGATAACCGAGTAACTGACTCAACTTAGTGGGGTCTTTCGCTAATTGGCTGAGGCAATCGCTTAGGGTGCTGATTTGATCTGTGAGTGGCTGCTGACAGGTCGCCATATTCAATTGTACGTTACCCATTTCAGGTACAGGGGAGGCGTTGACATAGGTGCCATCTCCCACTCGTGCTTCGACGTAACCCCTTTGTTCCGCCAATGCATAGGCGCGGGTCACAGTGCCAATAGTGATGCCTAATGCATCGGCTAAACGGCGCTGCGGTGGCAGTTTACTACCTTGGGTTAACACCTTCTGCAAAATGCCTTGTTCTATGGCACTGACTAAGCGCTGATATTTCGGGCCTGAAAAAGTCGTTAGGTCTGGTGTCCAGATTGTACCCATGACAATAAATCCATTGATCTCTAATATTCTCCGTATATTATTTATTGCATCTTTTTATGTCAACAAATGTATGCATACAATTTAAGGCGAATATGAATACTGCACTGCTTTATGATCCACAATTATGGACTTTAATGGCCTCGACCGCGCTGTTTTGCGCGACGATGACAATGACTCCTGGACCGAACAATATTCTCTTAGCTAGCTCTGGAGCGCATTTTGGTGTGCTGCGTACCGTGCCACATATTGCAGGGATCCGCTTGGGTTCGACCTCTTTACATCTTGCGGTATTATTCGGCCTCGGTACCTTGTTTGAAGCATTACCGGTATTGCACCAAGTATTGAAATATTTCGCTTTAGCATATTTGCTGTATCTCGCGTACAAATTAGTGACGTCGCCAGTGCAGAGCACGCATTTGGATGATGGACGAAAACCTATGACGCTCATTGAAGCTGCATTATTTCAATGGATTAACCCTAAATCTTGGATGTCGACGATTACCCTGTGTAGCGCTTTTACATTAAGTGGCGATGGCTTTTGGTTGAGTGCGTTTCTTGGCGTATTAATGTTCAACATAGTGGGATTTCCTGCATCATTTACTTGGGTATTTGTCGGTGCCGCGATCAGTAGGAAACTCAATACCGATAGACGTAAGCGCCATTTTAATTGGTTTATGGGCAGCTTGCTCTTAGTGTCATTACCTATGATATTACGCTAGCTTGGCTTGAATTAAGTGCTAACCCTATAAATATTCTGAGGAAGACACTCGCGTAATGATTGGCTTTATGCCATAACCAACATACTATTGATGGCTTTTTAGGTAATGGCCTTTTAGCTGAACATTTTCAGTCTCAGTTATACTTGTTGCTTATCTTGATAGTGTGTATATGGAGGTTGCCGAGTGAAGTTCCCTAGTTTGATTTCGTTTATGCCGGGATTGGCGCAATTATTACAATATGAAAAGCAATGGCTTAGGGATGATGTGCGCGCAGGCTTATCCGTTGCCGCTGTGGCATTACCCGTAGCGATTGCTTATGCCCAACTCACAGGAGTGAATGCTGCCGTGGGTTTGTATTCCTGCGTATTGCCAATGTTGGTATACGCACTATTTGGCACCTCAAAACAATTAATCGTGGGTCCAGATGCGGCGACTTGTGCTGTTATCGCCGCGGTTGTCACGCCCCTAGCTGCAGGGGATAGCATGAAGCACTGGCAGTTAGTGATGACCATGACGGCCATGACAGGCTTTTGGTGCTTGATTGCGAGTCGTTTTAGGCTGGGGGTGCTCGCCGATTTTCTATCAAAGCCGATTTTGATGGGGTTGCTTAATGGCGTTGCAATTACCATTATCGTGGGACAGTTTTCAAAAATCTTCGGTTTTACCTTCGATGAGCGTTATCTAATCGAACGCCTCAGCGGTGCGCCTTCCTACTTATCCAAAACCCATTGGCCGACATTGACTATGGGGATTGTGACGCTAGCGACTTATGCCTTAGTGAAACGGTTTCGTCCCCAATGGCCAGCTTCTATGTGCGCCATGGCGATGGCGGCTTTCCTTGTTTGGGTGTTTAACCTGACGAGCTTTGATATTAGCGTCGTCGGAGAAGTGACCTCAGGATTACCTTCATTTCAAGCGCCTGTATTTGATTTAGGTATCGCCCGTGAGCTTGTGGTACCAGCGCTTAACTTAGCCATGGTGAGCTTTGTGAGCATGATGTTGACGGCTCGAAGTTTTGCGGCAAAAAACGGTTACGATATAGATGCCGATAAAGAGTTCAGGGCGTTAGGTATAGCCAATATAGCGTCAGCTATATCTCAAGGTTTTGCGGTGAGCGGCGCGGATTCCCGTACTGCGGTTAATGATGCCAATGGTGGTAAGAGCCAGTTAGTGTCTATCATTGCAGCGGTATTGATTGGTGTTGTGGCGCTATTTTTCACTGCGCCTTTGAAGTTCATCCCCAGTGCCGCCTTAGGTGTGGTGCTGGTGATTGCCTCAATCTCGCTTATCGATTTAAAGTCACTGTGGAATCTACGAGTGCGGGATAGGTCTGCTTTTTTACTTGCCTGTATCACCTTGTTCTCCGTGTTGTTTATTGGGGTTATCCCTGGGATAACCTTGGCTGTATTACTGGGTTTATTCCAGTTCCTTGCTACTGTGATGCGGCCTACGGATCAAGTGCTTGGTTTAGATCATAAGGGCGTTATCCGCAGTGTCGATGAATCGGGTAAAGCTAAATCGGTTCCAGGAGTATTTATATATCGCTTTAATTCACCGTTAACTTACTTTAATGCGACGTATTTTAAGCGCCGTTTACTGGAAAAGTTTATTCGGGAATCTGAGCCGGTCGATTGCATCATTATTGATGCAGTGCCTTGTTTTACCCATTTGGATTTAAGTGTGATGGCCATGTTGGCTGATTTACATCAACTGCTTAAAAAACGTGGCGTTCGTTTAGTGCTTGCGGGACGTAAACGGCAGATGCTGAGTTGGTTTGAGCAAGCGGGCATGCAGACAGGGGAAGGTGGTATTTTGATCCGGCCAGATTTGTATCTCGCCCTTAAAATGAATCAAAGCTATAAACAAGCCTTGGCTGAAGGGCAAGCGCCTGTGATCCAAAAAGTTCCTGATGACTCGGTATTGTTGCACAGTCATTTGTAGTTAACTGTAATGCCTTGTTTGATTAAACTGGGTCATAAAATAGCGCAGCTTAAGGTTGCGCTATTTTTTGTCTTAATTTGATAAGTAAATCAATGGTATGACTAGCTTTTTGAAGGTATTCAGTTTTACCGTTTAGTCTTTGAGAATTCTATCTAGGGGAATAAAACCGTGAAAACCATAATAACCCATAGGGCCGAGTATCAGACTCAGTAGGCACCATAAGCACTTTTTGTTGGTGCTGAGATCCACTTTACTTTTGAAGGCCCGAAGGGCAAATAGACAATGCAATAGCACCAGGCCCCCAAGCATAATAACGATATTAATATCCATATTTTCCAACTGTCTTATCCTTGTGTTCTATCATTCACGTCCTTGAGTCTTTAGGCGTGGTTACTTTTCTTGAGAATATTGTCTAGCTACGATTAGCTACGATTAGCTAAATTAGGTACCTAGTGGCAAATACCTTACTCGAATATTTTACCGATGGCTATAACATAAAATAAAAATAATCTTTAAATCTTATTGGCTTACACGTCTCCTAACAAGCAAATTGGAGAATGGCTAGCGTCCCAGATCACATATTTTTCCATCGCACGAATAAATATTTCACTCGAAATAAGTCGATTTAGCCAAGCGGCGACTCGCGGAAAATCATCACTCAGTGCACGTTTAAGATCCACTGCGGCAAACTGGCGTACAAAAGGTACGATTGCGTAGTCGGCAAGGCGAGGTGTATCGGCGACTAAAAAGGGGTGTTGCCCTAAGCATGTTTCAAGTTGCAGGAGGAAATGACTCGCCTGCTGATAATAATAAGCTTGCGTTTGCTCAGGGTAACGGTCGGCATATTTATAGCGGTCAAGCCATGGTTTAAATTGTTGATCATTTTGCGTGATAAGCTGTGCCATTTTATCTTCAATAGCAGGATTTTGCTGACACAATAGATCTAAGGGGTCTGCTTGCGTGAGTGCCCAGCGCATGATCTCAAGACTTTCGGCAATCACCTCGCCGTTTGCTAGCACTAATACCGGCACAGTACCCTTAGGTGAGGCAGCTAGCATTTGTGGTGGTTTGGCTTTAAGGGTGATTTCACGGACTTCAACATTGCATTGGGCTAACAAGAGTCCCAAACGTGCTCGCATTGCATAGGGGCAACGGCGAAAAGTGTATAAGACGGCTAGAGTCATTCGGATTTCCTCTACTGTGCGGCGCCATGCGTGGAAGTTGATGCGACTAAAGCTGACGTCAGCATGTTTATGTATGCTTATTGACGACGCGAGTATGCCAATGCGAATGTTGCGTGCCAATCATGCAATATTCAAAGGGCGCAGATGGTAACGCTTTCATACTGGGATTTCTGCTTAATTTGCCATCATAGAATGATTTTTCTCACCACTGTGCGTAAAGAATTAAAGACCCTGTATTTTATCTGTGTTTATCTTGCTGTGACTCAGGTAGAATTCCGCGCTATTTTTGGGATCTGCAGCAAGGCTGCAGATGATTGATTTGTTTATGCACTGGAAATTAAGTTCCAGCCAGCAAAGAGGGTGTTATGGCTAAAGTTGTCGTATGTGCGTTATATAAATTCGTGTCGTTACCGCATTTTGAATCTATCCGAGCGCCATTACTCGCTATGATGGAACAGGCCGAGATCAAAGGCACTCTGCTCCTCGCAAGTGAAGGGATCAATGGCACAGTTGCTGGCACTCAAGAAGCAATTGAAGCGTTATTAGTGTGGCTTAATAGCCAAAATGGCCTAGACAATATCGTTCACAAGCTGTCATTTGACGATGAAATGCCGTTCTACCGCACTAAAGTCAAGCTGAAAAACGAAATCGTGACTATGGGCGTCGAAGGTATTGACCCACTTAAAGTGGTTGGCACCTATGTGAAGCCTCAAGATTGGAATGCGCTGATTTCTGATCCGGACGTGATTTTAGTCGACACCCGTAACGACTATGAAGTGCAAATCGGCACCTTTAAGAATGCCATTAATCCTGTGACTGAAACCTTCAGAGAATTCCCTGAATATGTGAAGCAGAATCTTGATCCTGCTAAACATAAGAAGGTCGCCATGTTCTGTACTGGCGGTATTCGCTGTGAGAAATCAACTGCTTATTTAAAAGAGCAAGGCTTTGACGAGGTCTATCATCTCGAAGGTGGTATTCTTAAATATCTCGAAGAAGTGAAAGCGGAAGAAAGCCTGTGGGAAGGCGAGTGTTTCGTATTCGATAACCGCGTTGCGGTAAATCATGACTTGAAGAAAGGCCAATACGATCAATGTAATGCTTGCCGTATGCCAATCACCGAAGCTGAAAAACAGAGTCCTGCCTATGTGCAAGGCGTCAGTTGCCCACATTGTATCGATAAAATTTCTGACGAGCAGCGTAAACGTTTCGTTGAGCGTGAACGTCAAGTGAATCTGGCAAAAGCCCGTAACGAAGCGCATATCGGTAGCGATGTAAATCAAGTGATTGAAGCGCGCCGTGAGAAAAAAGAAGCGCAGCGTCGACTCGCCGCCGAGAAAAATAACGTGAAAAAATCGCAAGCGCTTTAACTTTATATGCCATTAGATGGGTCGTGAGTGAGTTAGTCATGAGTTCGTACTGAACTCGTTTCTCACTCAGGCCGCTTTCACATGGCTCTCACAGTGAATATGACTTGCACTCTGGCTCGACTCGTTCGGGCCATTTTTTTATATAGATTTTAGTTTTAGCGTGAATGTGCTTTTAGGCCATTATTTAACTCATTATTTAACTTATTATTTATCATAGCGCTATGCCGAAAACCTTAAATTTATGATAACTTTCAGTCGCTAGTATTAAAAACGTTAGTATTAACAACGCTAGCATTTCAAAAAAGTCGAGTGCTATATACGAAGGGAGCGATTCAGTGCAAGGTAGGCAAAGCGCATGAGCATTTGGAAAGAGCTATACGATATTTTCGATAAGGAACGCAGTCGCTGGCAGCAATCGAGCGCCAGTAAGCAGGCGATTGCCTTTGAGTTAAAAGCCAATTTGGGTTTTCTGGCCGATGCGTTAAGCAGCGGTTTGTCGCAAAGTGCGATCGCCAGCGGTTTAGAATGCAGTATTTTTGAGGCAAAACTGAAAGAGGGCGCAGCACTCACTGCGTTAAATCGCCGTAAAGTGACACTGAAATTTATTGGTGAATTTGCCGAGTTTAATAAATATGTCGGTAAAGAGAACGACGCTTTAGTCGAGAATGCTTACGCTAGAATCAAATCGCTGCAGAAGTTAGTCGCGGCTGAGCCCAATAAAAATCATGATCTTAAGATTAAATCCCTGTTTCGCTTTTTAGTCTTTTTAGTGGCGCACCTTGAGGAGCTGCCATTGAGTCGCACATCAGCGAAAAAAGCCTAAGGCTGATGAGTGGCATTGGCTAGCTTGTTATTTGAGAGACAAAAAAGGCGCCTGTGGCGCCTTTTCTATGTTTGCGAACGTCATTGCTCAGTGTTTATAGCGCAGTCTTTAAAAGGCGTGTTCAAGAGCCATCTTTAGACTCACTTTTAAAAGCCGCCATTGAGCTTAGCCTCTAGGTGGTTCAGTTTTGCTTTGATCTGCTTTTTTGGGTTCTGAGTCCGCAGAACTTGGCTTGCTTGAAGCCGCATCGGCATCATTCTCTGCTGCCGAAGGCTTGGCAGTATCTGACTTTATCTGCTTATCTTTACCATGTTGACCGAACTGCGGCAGTTTGAACTTAGCACTGTACTTCAACGCAGCAAGATTGCTGGCGATGACACCGACGATCAAAATAATAATGATCCAGACTTCTAAGGTCGACATACTCAGCTCCTGTTTCGAATTGACTCGCGCACACCTAACGGGCGATTAATCAACCGCTAAACGTTGCTCACATTTACGAATGTCTTCTGGCGTATCAACTTCAATAGAATCAAAGGCGCTAATGGCGATTTTGATTTTATGGCCGTACTCTAATGCACGTAATTGCTCGAGTTTTTCCAGATCTTCTAGACGACCTAATGGTAGGGCGGCGAAGGCCTGTACGAATTTGCGTGTATAAGCATACACACCTAAGTGCTTATAAACGGGGTAATCTTGAGTATCGCGGCCAAAAGGAATACGCGAACGAGAGAAATACAAGGCGTAGTTGTTGTTATCGAACACCATCTTCACATGCATAGGATCGTCAAGCTCGGCTTTATTGACGATTTCAAAGCCTAAGGTGGCCATTTCAAACTCACCAGGGTGACGCTCGAAGAGGCTGATGACTTGCTCGATAGAGGTTGGGTCAATTAGAGGTTGATCGCCCTGTAGGTTGATCACTAAGTCGTCATCTTTCAGTCCCAGTTGGTTTATTGCATCATTGATACGATCTGTACCCGAGGCAGCATCTGGGCTGGTCATGACTACTTTGCCGCCAAAACTTTCAACGGCCGCTTTAATGCGATCATCATCGGTAGCGACGTAAATATTGGTGAGGCCTTTGGCTAACGACGCGCGTTCATACACGTGTTGGATCATTGGCTTGCCGTTAATCGGGGCTAAGGGTTTGCCCGGGAAGCGGCTTGAACCGTAACGAGCCGGGATTAACAGAGTCACATTCATCAAATTATCCTACTTTTATCAAAGATATACAGTGTAGATATACAATGCATATAGACAAAAGGGCTCACAATTGAGCCCTTTTAACATGTGTTAGAGCTTAGATGCGACGGAACAGTGCAGTCAACATTTCATCTGTGACTTTCTCTTCCCAACCCGCGCCGTAAACGTTAGCCCATAATGGACCCATGCTCTTAGTCACGGCAACCATTTTCGCTATGGTTTCGTCTGGCAGATCTTTACAGATGTTCTTCGGCAGCGTGATGTTATGTTTCTTCATCATCAGACGGAACTCTTCAACGCCTTCTGGATAGAATTCTTCTAACACATCAAAGGCGATACAGTTGCCGATACCGTGGTGGTAACCTAGGATGTAAGACAGACCGTAAGATACCGCATGACAGGCACCCACTTGGCTATAAGCTATGCTCATGCCGCCCATGAAAGACGCCATCATTAGCTTGTCGTCTTTTTCTACGTGGTCGTCTAAGTACACTTGGCGACATAAATCCATGGCTTTTTCAGCGTAGGATTTAGAGAACTCGTTTAAGAAGGTACCTTGTAAAGATTCAACACAGTGGATATAGCAATCCATACCTGTATAGAACCATTGGTCCGTTTCTACGCCTTCGATTAACTCAGAATCCATGATGATTTGATCGAATACTGTGTAATCTGAGTTCAGGCCTAGCTTACGTACTGGACCACATAATACGGCGGTGCGTGACGCTTCTGCACCAGTACCAGAAATCGTTGGGATACCAATGTGGTGTACCGCTGGGTTCTTGATTAAGTCCCAACCTTGATACATAGCAGAGCCACCTGGGTTTGTCAGCATCAGCGATACTGCTTTAGCTACGTCCATGGTTGAACCGCCACCTAAACCGACGACGCTCACTGGCAGTTTGCTATTGAAAGCTTGAACTTGTTCAGTCAGGGCATCGATTTGAATTGTGCTTGGCTCTTCATCAACGTTAACCCAAATTATCATGTCTTGTGCTTTAGCTGGAATGCGGCCCTCAAGGGCTTTGCCTTGATGCACGTCATCGACTAAAAACACCACGAAGTCGTCGGCGGTTTTACGTTCAGCAGCTAACACTTCATCCAACTGGACGAATGAGCCACGGCCGAAGATCATTTTTTCAACTACTTTAAAATTCTTAAAACTCATTGCAACAAACTCCCGTAGAATTATTGGGCAAATGCTTTCTTGATGTTTTCGATACGCTCGGCGATCTGAGCATCGGTCCAAGACAACTTGATGAGCATAGAAATCGTGCGGCTCATAATGGCATCGGATTTAGGCACAGAAACTTGAGTATAGTCAGGTCTGTCGGCGATTAATGTGATTGGCAACGCAGCAGATGCCTTAAGCTCCTGAATGTGTTTCCAGTTTTTCAAATAATGCCAGTTGTTTACATACCAGTAGAAGCAGCCATCAACGCCGTTTTCAGCCAGTTTTTTGCTGATTTCTTGCGTGCGCGCTTCGGTTGGCAACATAAAGGTTAAGAAGCCAGCCGAGTCGCCTTCTGGATCGGGGATCTGGCGGAAGGTGACTTCTGGAATCGCGGCCATTGCATCTTTAATGGTCTTTTTGTTTTTACGTTGAATATCGATAATGGTATCGAGTTTACGTAACTGCGCTAACCCTAAGGCTGCATTCATTTCCGAAATACGGAAGTTCAAGCCAATAATAGGGTGTGACTCTGCGCCGCGGTCTTTACCAATATGGTCATGGCCGTGATCTGAGAACATGTGCGCATTGTTGTAGATTTCTGTGTTGTTAGTGATCACAGCGCCACCTTCACCACAGGTGATGGTTTTGACTGAATCGAATGAGTAACAACCCACATCACCGATAGTACCTAACGCTTGGCCCTTGTAGCTGCCACCAATGGCTTGGCAAGCATCTTCTAAAATCAGTAAGTTATGTTTTTTACAGACAGCTTTGATCTCGTCCATCTTCGCCATAGAACCGCACATGTGCACTAAGTTAATCGCTTTAGTGCGTGGGGTAATCGCGGCTTCGATACCTTCTGGAGATAAACACAATGTCTCATCGATTTCGGCAAAAATCGGAATAGCGCCTGCCATAAAAATCGCTTCAACTGAGGCTACAAAGGTAAAAGGTGGCACGATAACTTCATCGCCAGCACCAATGCCTGCAGCCATCATGGCCGTTTGCAGCGCAGCAGTACCGCTTGATAAAAGGTGAGCATGCTTCACGTTCATCTTCTCGCACAGTAGTTGCTCCATATCGCGCGTCTTCCAGCGATCATTACGCATATGGTCGAAGTTGTAACGGAAGGTAAAACCGTTTTCCATAACGTCAGCGACTTCCTGCTTCTCTTCAGGACCAAATAATTCAAAACCGGGCATGGAAGGTATCTCCTTAGAATTTGTGGCGCATAGGTCGCCTGCAATTAACTGGCGGATTATAACTGGCGTAATAGACCCTTGCGATGTTTTATTGCTGAAAATTGTCATGGAAAAAGAAAAACCTGCACAGCGGCAGGTTTTATCTGAGCATTGATGATACTCAGCGGGGTGTTGAAAGCCGACATTCAGGCTGTTAGCGTGGATTAGCTAAACCGTATTCGCGATCGACCGTAACATCTAAATCTGTCAGTAAACCGTTATCAATGCCGTAAATCCAGCCGTGTACCGCCACTTCTTGACCGCGATCCCAAGCTTCTTGCACTATGGTTGAACTGGTCACATTAGCAACCTGCTCAATCACGTTTAGTTCGCACAGGCGATCAAAACGTTTGGTTTCGTCCATCTGTTGTAATTCTTCCTGATAAATACGATAGATATCACGTAAATGCCCGAGCCAGTTATCGATGAGTCCTAAGCGTTGCTGACCCATGGCCGCGCGCACACCACCACAGCCGTAGTGACCCACCACCATAATATGCTTCACCTTGAGCACATCGACGGCGTATTGCAGTACAGATAAGCAGTTAAGATCGGTATGGATCACCATGTTGGCGATATTACGGTGAACAAAGACTTCACCGGGCATAAGATCAATGATTTGGTTTGAGGGTACGCGACTATCTGAGCAGCCAATCCACAGGTATTCAGGATGTTGCTGTTTCGCTAATTGTTCAAAAAAATCAGGATTTTCTTGGCGTATACGTCCGGCCCAGCGGCGGTTATTGTCGAATAAAGGTTTGAGTAGTTTCATTTTAACCTATTGTTTTATTGACATATAAAATGTCTTCTCATGCTCTAATTCATGCAAGCAGCACATTTTTAGCAAGAGTATACCAGCAAATTTGGCTCTGCTGGTCTATCCAATTAAGGTTTGAATCAGGATATTGAAAAATCGAGATTATTTTTTCTTAATAGTACTGCAAATGGATAAGCCCTCTCTGAGGGTTCAAGCACCATTTGATAGTGTGCTTGTTGTTTATATCGCGCTAATGCTGAGTGGAAACCTTGTCCGCCAAAGATTAAGGCGGACAAGGATGATGCAGTATGGGTTAGAACTTACTGATCACTTTCACACTATCGTTGACTTCGCTGACGTCAACAAATCCGATCATATTGGGATTGGCGGCAATCAATGCGAGCATTTCAGCGCTGGAGTCGACGACTTTGGGCGGTTGACCTTGGCCTGAAAAGACCAGTTTTGACCAATAGGCTTTTAACTGACTCTCGGTTTTATTAAGGATCTGTTTAACAAAGGCATCACGTGCGGGCGTGCCTTCAGGTTGATCGAGTGCGACGACAGTGCCACCACTGGGGAAAGACTTGAGTTTGCCTAAATAGATCCGTGAAATATCCGCAGCGCTAATTTCTGACGTATTAGAAGGGTGCACCACGACGGCAATTTCGGCTTGAACACAGGCACTGCCAAGTAGAAGCGCACTGGCGACTAAGGTTTTTATCATCAACCGAGAACTTATTAATAGTTTCATGCTTAACTCCTTAAAAAACTAAGTCTATTGCCATACTCAGCAACTGTTCATCGGAGGACGGTTTGTCGTTACTGTAGTTGGTGTACTCTAGTTTCAGTGCGGCAGAAGGATGGAAATCCCAGCGGGTGCCTATGATGTAGTAGGCGCTGTCTTCCTGCTGTGCTTCAAGCGCCGCTCGTGTTCCAAAAACAAGCGGTGCGAGTGCAGCTTGGTTTGCCGGTGGCAGACCATTGTAAACAGGTAACATAGCGTCATAGGCATCGTATTGGGGCTCACCTTTATCAATACCATAGGTTAAGTGGAAGGTGAAATCGTGATAGCGGATCCCGCCGGAAACAAAGGCTGAATCTTGAATATTAAAGCTACTGGGATCGACATCAATTCGTGTGTATTCGGCCAAAATAAACCATTTTTCAGCATCATATTTAACGTTAGCGCCAATGAGTAGCGCGCTGTCATTAATCGGTAAAAGATCATCAACCACTTGCTGAGTAAAGAGTCCGGTTTGAGAAATTGCATTGCCTAAGCCAAGCAATGCGGGTAATTCGTAGGAGAAATCGGTGACTATGCCAATATTTAAACCGTACTCAAACCCTGAGGTTACAAAGTTAAAGTTCATTATGTGGCCCTCGGCGGAGAAGGGCGCAGGAGGCGTTGATGAACCGGTAGGCGAGTAGTCAGAAACTGAAGTGGTAATGTATTTATAGGTCAAACCTACTTCGGTATCGCCCCATAAATCGGCATAAACTAAGCCTACACCTTCACCTGAATTAAATGGCAGTGAATAAACTCCGCGGGGCGGAGTGATCCAATGATAGGCATAGCCTACATCAATATAATCGGAGTATTTATAGAGATTAAAACGTTGGCGACCTGCCATAAGCATAAGTTTGTCGCTGATGTCATAGGAGATATAAGCCCATTCGAATTCAGCGCTATAATCGTTACTGCCTCTGGATAGCACTTGTGCAGTAGCTCTTAAGCCACTACCAAGATCGGCGGTAAATTGTAAGGCAACTTTGGAATCATTATTAAAATCGAGTTCTTTATCGTAACCATAATAGCTTTTATCGTCACTTAGACTTGAGCCCGCGACAATAGAGGCAAATCCATTTATTTGAACATCGGCATAAAGAGACGGTATATAAAGTGTGCTGAATACGCAGAGGGCAACTGTACTTTTTCTCATGGCAGAATACCTTGTTGAGGGAATACAGTATAAAGGTAGTTGATAATTAGTAGATTTCACCTTTGTGCAACATTTTTTAAGCCGCTTGGAACAAAAACAAGGTCTTTACTTGTTAATAGAGGTTTCACAGGTGAGTTTAATGAAACGAGGCGTGCTCAATAACAGACTTTAATAAAGTAAAGCCTAATGTATTTATCCATAAAATAGGAATTAAGTATGGGTGAGCAATATTGATATAAGCACATCTTAGTAACATGTGCTAAGTAGAAATACTCATCTTCAAGATGCGAGTTTTCGCACCTTGAAGCGTAGATTTAGCGATTGATTAATAATGTTTAGCCAGAAAATCGGCTAAATGTTGGTTAATAAATTCAGCGTGTTCGAGAGTTGATATGTGTCCTGCCGCAGGAATATGCACAAGTTGGCTGCCGTCAATGGCATCACTCATCAGGTAACTTTCCAATACGCTGCGGGCCTTATCTTCCACGCCAGCCATGATGAGGCAGGGTAGCGTCAATTGCTCGGCGTATTCCATGGTATCGCGACGACCAAAAATCATTCGTCCAAGTTTAACTATCGTGGGGATTTGCTCCGCTGTGATACTGGCAAGTGACTGTTCAAAGTCCGTAACCAGTTCGGGCGTGTTATTCTCGGCATCATTGGCGAAGAATAAAGGTGAAATTGCACTGATCAGCGGCGCAGGGATCGCCTTAGCGGCGGTAATTATATCCAGCATGCCATCATATTTCGCACGGGTGACTTCGGGTTCGAAGCCGATAAAACTGTTGAGCATAACGAGGGTTTTAACTCTTGTTGGTGCTTTCAGTACCAATTCTGCGCCCCACATAGCACCGACAGATTGTCCGACAACACTAAAGTGAGTTATCTCAAGAGCATCCATTAGCTCAAGCATTTGATCGGCAATATCGAGTAGCGTTTTGCAGTTATTGGGCAGTAAATCTGACTGACCATGGCCCCAAAGTTCAGGCACTATGCAGCGATACTGGGCGCTTAAGGTGGCAATTTGAGGCGCCCACATAGCGCTATCCCATAAATAACTGTGCCCAAACAACAATACAGGGCCTGAGCCGACATCAAGGTAACTTAATTTTCGATCGGCAATAACAAGCTGCTGACGGTGTGAAGAAAAATCCATAAAACCTACTTTATCAAATATATCATTGTGTTAAACCGCATTTTGGCGCCCATTTGACGATATAGCGCTATGCTTAACCAGTGTTGACTGATCTTTGCGAGTATTTCGTGATTAGGGCTGAGCGATACGCAGCACGTATTCATCTATTAGATTGTCTAATCGGGCGAGTACTGCATCTTTTAGCAACATATCACTGTTTTCTAACAGGATTGCCAGTTCGGCACGATCGAATTGTGGCAACAATAACTGTGCTACAGGGAAATAGCTGATGTGCCAAGGCTCAGGACTTACCGCACTTTGTCCCAGCTGAAACGGGAAGTAAAAGCCAAAATCATGGGCATTTTCTACCAGCCAAGCATGTAATTTAGCGCAGGGACCGCCCTGAACATATTCAGCTTCAACAAGGCGCAGGGCTTTAACATCAATTTGAGCCGCATCGAACACATCGAGATCGGTACCCCAATGGTGGCGTGAAGCGCCAGGCAACGCCGACCAGAGCAAAATCAAGTCAACTATGGCATCGTCACTTAAGCCCTGAATATTGACTGGTAACTCATTGGCATCCAATACCGCGCGTTTACCGCTAGCCTTGGCATTCCAAATTGCCAGTTGCCGTTCAAAGGGACGATGAGCCGAGCAAATCGCGAGTTTTATGCCCGCATCTTCAGCTTTTTCCGCCATAGACTTAAAGGCGATAGCTGTGTTCTCCTCTAACCCAAAGCTATGATAACCAAGGTGATACGGGCTTAAATAATCCACCAATTCAGGGGAGCTTAAGCCGTAAAGCTTTGCGGTTTCGGGACGGATCTTCAGATGTGCTAACACAGTAATTGTTCCAAAATGACTTCATAACACAGGGCTAACTGCTCAAGGTCGTCCACTTTAACGCATTCATTCACTTTATGAATGGTGGCGTTGATAGGGCCAAGCTCTAACACTTTGGCGCCCGTTGGCGCGATAAAGCGACCGTCTGATGTTCCGCCTGTGGTTTGTGGATCTGTCTCATAGCCTGTGACTTGGCGGATCGCGATACGGGTTGCATCTAATAACGGGCCATCACCGGTTAAAAATGGTAGGCCATTGAAAATCCAGCTGATATCGTAATCTAGCTCATAGGCTTTCAATAGAGTTTCAACTCGCTCAATCAAGATTTCGGCGGTCACTTCGGTGGAGTAACGGAAGTTAAACATCACTTCCAGTGCACCAGGGATCACATTCGATGCGCCCGTGCCGCCATTAATATTGGCGATTTGGAAGCTGGTGGGGGGGAAAAACTCATTGCCATTATCCCAGTGCATCTGACTTAGCTCGGCTAAGAAAGGTGCGGCTTTGTGGATTGGATTATCGGCAAGGTGTGGATAGGCCACGTGGCCTTGAATGCCTTTCACGGTTAAGTTGCCAGTTAAGCTGCCGCGGCGACCATTTTTGACCACATCGCCCAGCTTTAGGGTTGATGAGGGTTCGCCGACTAATGCCCAGGTGATCTTCTCGTTGCGCGCTTCTAAGGTATCAATGACTCGCGTCGTGCCGTTGATGAATGGACCTTCTTCATCGCTGGTGATCAAAAAGGCGATAGAGCCACGATGATTGGGGTGTTTAGCCACAAAGCGTTCGGTGGCAATCACCATAGCAGCGAGTGAGCCTTTCATGTCCGCTGCGCCGCGGCCATATAAGTAGCCATCAATGATGGTGGGCACAAAAGGTGGCGTGTGCCAACGGCTCACATCACCCGTTGGCACAACGTCTGTGTGACCCGCAAAACAAAAAACGGGACCTTCACTGCCACGGCGAGCCCACATATTGGTGGTGTCTTCAAATACCATAGGTTCGATATTAAAGCCGATGGCGCTGAGTCTTTCAGCCATTAAGGTTTGGCAGCCTTCATCAAGCGGTGTCACCGAAGGGCGGGCGATCAGCGCTTTTGTCAGTTCTGTAACGGGATAATTGTCGGCAAGCATCATACTGAGAATACTCTTTTATAGGCGGCTTCATCAAAACCAATCAGCACTTGTTCACCGACGACTAAGACGGGGCGTTTGATCAGTGTCGGTTGCGTCAGCATAAGTTGAATGGCTTTGGTTTGATCGATATTGGTTTTATCTGCGTCACTGAGCGCACGAAAGCTCGTGCTGCGCTTATTGAATACGGTTTCCCAGCCTGAGGTGTTACACCAGAATTCGAGGTCTTCTTGACGTAGGCCGTCATCTCTAAAATCATGGAAATGAACTGGAAGTTGATGATTTTCAATCCATTTACGTGCTTTACGCACTGTATCGCAATTCTTAATACCGTAGAGGGTCAAAATGATGCTCCAGTGTGGATGGACGCTTGGCTTGCAAGCATTGATTTTGCTGGCATTGTGGCATTGTGCGTCGCATGTCACAAGTGGGATGTGTGGCTGATATCTGGTGATTAATAAAACGTTAATTTTCTAGAGATAATAATCGCTGGTGACTTGCTTTGGTTTAACTTTTTAACACTTGTTTAACTTAAGTGCCTTGTATATATTGTTTTTTCATTAAAATCAGTTTGATTTAAGCATTGAGGTCAATGCGCTTTTAAAGGATTAAGATGCACAGCGATGTTTCATTGCAGCGATTTAAGCAATTTCCGCGCTTGATGTGGATATTTTTGTTTGGGTCTTTTATCACCCGTGGCAGTTATTACATGGTGTGGCCATTCTTAGCCGTTATTTTATATGAGAAATTTGCGCTAAGTGCCACAGAGGTCGGCATGGTCTTGTCCAGCGCCGCGATTATTTCGGTATTTACGAGCTTTGTTGGTAGCTCATTGTCCGACAGAATCGGTCGTCATAAGCTGATGTACCTGACGGGCATCCTCTATATCATCTCGTTTTCGTTATTGGCTGAAGCAAATTCTGTCGAGGGGTATGTGGTCGTGATGACCCTGTGCTCTATGGCCACTTCACTGTGGCGACCGCTGACATCCGCCGCTATTGGCGACATTATTGCCGATCCTAAGACACGCGAATTGGCGATGCAGTCGCTGTATTTTATCGTCAACGTTGGCTGCGCCGTTGGCCCTATGTTGGGGGTATGGCTTGGTCTTACGGGCAAGCAATCCAGTTTCTACCTTACTGCAGTGGCCTTTGCCGTATTGTTGGCCTTGTTATATTGGGGATTTAACCATCAAACCCGTCAGGAACCTGCTATGGCGGCTGGCGCCTTATCGAGTGACAATTTAAGTGGCGATACGAGTGGCAGTGAAAGTGACTTTGTAAATGACATGACAAGTGATGGTGTTAATCGTGGTGTGAATAGCTTATCGACTGATGTAGAGGCAAGCACGAAAAAAGCGGCAGTCGTGAGCCGTAAGCAAATTATCGCCATTCTATTGCAAGATAAATTGCTGCAATGTTTAATTTTTGCCAATATTTTGTGTATGTTCATTTATGCCCAAATGGACAGTTCGTTGATCCAATATCTTACTCGCGCTGGTGCGCCTGATTTGCTGACGTTAATTTCTGGCATGATTTTCACCAATGCTATGGTGATTATCTCCACCCAATTTTTGCTATTGAAACTCATGGCCCGTTTTCCGCTCGTCAAACGGATTCAAATCGGATTGCTATTACTGATCGGCTCACAAATCTGGCTGGCATTTAATCCGCTGGATCTATTTTGGGGCTGGATAGGTGCGATTGTGGTGATGAGCGTCGCCGAGACTATTTTGTTCCCCACTATGAATGTGCATATCGACCGCTTAGCCCCTGATCATCTTCGCGGCGCCTACTTTGGGGCTGCTTCATTCTATGACTTAGGATTTGCGCTCGCGCCCCTTGGAGGTGGCATCATATTGGATCATTTTGGCGGTCAGTGGCTGTTTTTGACAGGCGCTTTACTCTCGGTATTGGTGATTTATCTGTACAGTATTTTTGATAAATTGCCGCGCCCCGATTTTGCCATGTTTAAAGCAGATTAATGTACTAGATCCATGTAGCCGTTATTCGCAGGGAACGTGATGCTTAGCGTGAGAATGGTCGAAATAGATTCTCTCAAGCCTGTGTATCGGTGCAGTTTGGCGAATTCAAATACCGTGTATAGGCTTGGTTTTCAAAAACTTAAAAGGCTGGCTCATGATGGTGAGTCAGCCTTTTATTATTCAGAAAACAATCGATAAACGATTGATTCGAAATGGTTAAATTAGAGCTGTACCGTAAAGATCACGTCTTTGCCTGCGGTGACACTGCCTTGGGCTTTGTCGAGGTATTTGACATCTTCCATGTTTGCCAAAACGACAGGAGTGAGTAGGCTGTCGACTTGATCTTTAAGGTAATCAATATCGAATGACAGGATCGGATCGCCGACTTTCACTTCTTGACCTTCCTGGGCCAAACGTTTAAACCCTTTGCCTCTCAGCTCGACTGTACCTACACCAAAGTGAACAAATAGCTCTAAACCTTGGGGAGACTCAATACTGAACGCATGATTTGTCTCAAAAATTTTACCTATAGTGCCGTCGATAGGCGCCAGAATTAATTCGCCTTTGGGGGCGATAGCGATGCCATCACCGACAATCTTTTCAGCAAAAACCACGTCGGGGACTTTTTCAATGGCGACGATATCCCCGGAAACGGGGGCATATACCATGATACCGCCAGCTAATTGAGTCTGGCCCGATACCAAGCGCCTTATTCGGCTTAAAAATCCCATAATCTAGAGCCTCTTTTGCTTGTTTTTGTCATTGTTTTTGTTCTGTAATGCAGCATAACGAATAAATGTCTCTATTTATAGCTTGTTATACACTGCTGTAAGCTTGCAATTCTATCTTGTTGTAATGCTGTGTGCGCTAATGCCGAAAATTGTGTGATGCTGCCTTGGCAAATGGCCGCTTTCACTTCTAAGAGTGAGCTTAAGTTAACACTGAGTTCGTCCAACCCCATGCCGATTAACAGTGGCGCAATTTGTGGTGAACTGGCGAGTTCACCGCACAGAGAAACTTTAACATTAGCGGCCTTAGCTTGGGTTATTGTCATGTTAATTAAGGCTAAAATGGCAGGCGAAAGGGACGGATAGTCACGGGTAAGCTGCGGGTTTGTCCTATCGGCTGCCATTGCATATTGGGTCAAATCGTTGGTGCCAATGCTGACAAAATCGAGTCTTGGCAGCATAGCGTTGAGGTTGAATACCGCAGCAGGGGTTTCGACAACGATACCGTAGCTAAGTTCGCCATAGCCTTTCTCTTCTTCTTCCAAGGCATCTTGGCACTGGGCAATAAGTGCAAACACTTCGTCCAATTCTTCGACTTGATTGACCATAGGGAACATCAAACGGATCGGGCCATGGTTGGCGGCACGCAAAATTGCCCTCAATTGGGTTTTAAATAATTCTGGGTGCGCCAAGGTGTAGCGAATGCCGCGAAGACCCAAGGCAGGATTATCTTCAATTTCTTGGCATAAACAGGGGAGTTCTTTGTCTGCACCTATATCTAAGGTGCGGATGGTAAAGGTTTTACCGCCTAGAGCGTGCAATGCATCACAATATAAGCTGTATTGGGCTTTTTCATCGGGCAGGGTGGCGACGTTCATCAACATAAATTCGGTGCGAAACAAACCTATTCCATCGGCGCCGACATCGCTGACATGGGTGATGTCGTTGAGATTACCCACGTTTGCCATGAGTCCCACAGTATGACCGTCTTGGGTTTGCGCTGGGACATCCTTGTAAGTTTGAAGTGCTGCGCGTCTTGCTTGTTCATGGTGAAAGGTGACTGTGAGTCTTGCCTGTTGGTCTGGATTGGGATTGACACAAAGTTCACCCGCGAGCGCATCGAGCACTAAGGGCGTACCGTTGGGAATAGAGTCTGCGTCGAACTGACAACTTAAGATGGCTGGAATGCCGGCTGCTCTGGCTAAAATGGCCGTATGGCTCGTTAAACCGCCCGTTTTCAGTACAATACCGCAGAGGTTTTCCCGCGGCAGTAAGGCAAATTCGGCGGGGGTCAAATCCTGCGCTAATAAGATAGTGGGTCTATCGAGTTTTTCGAGCCCTTGAGCTAAATGGCCGTTTATCGCCGCGACGACTCTTTGGCCTAAACAGCGCACATCTTGGGCTCTATTGGCTAAATAGGGATCATCTAAGGATTGTAACTCATTGGCCTGATGGGCAAAAATACGTTCAACCGCCACACTTGCCGACAATTGTAAGGTGCGAATAGCATCGTTCACTTGCTCGATTAATTCATCGTCTTCTAATAACAATAAGTCGGCTTCGATCAACTGATAATTTTCGGAGTCGCTGTCGAGTGCAGCTTGGCTGTGGGTCAGTTGTGCCTGTAGTTCTTGCAAGGCTTTGGCAAATTTACCCTGTTGTTGAGGGATTTTAGACAGGGGAATAGGGCGATAATCGAGGTGGTGTTCGGTGTGGTGCAGGTGAAGAGCCTGTCCAAAGGCAATTCCCGATGACACTATAATCCCCGTTATTGACATATCCCTTCCTAAATTAACCACTGAACTGAGTGTCCGTTAGCGATAGCGAGTCTAGTTGAGTGACGCTAAGCTTGTAAAGCGTTTGTATGTAAAGCATTAGCATGTCAAGACGGTCGAGACGAGTTTTTTGCGTGTCGGCTAAACCTGCAGATAAATGCACTTTAGCGTAGAAAAGGCCTAGCTTAGGGTTATGAGCAGCTCAGAGACTTTCTCAACCGCGGCCTGTGCCTGTTCACCTTCGGCAAACACTCTTACCGTGACGCCAGAATATAAGCCTAAGGTTTGTAGCTTAAACAGACTCTTAGCACTGGCTTGCTTACCATTACACTCGACCATGACATCGCAGTCAAAGGTTTTGGCTTCTTTAACCAGTAAAGCTGCAGGGCGGGTGTGAATCCCATGTTTGGCGGTAATGGTGACAGATTTTTCGTACATAGTAGATGAACTCATATTTAAAGGGGTATTACATTTCGTCTTTCGATTCTATGATGTGATAGCCCTGTTTTTTCAAGGCGGCGATGGCACTTTTGAGGCGATTATTTTTTACTAAAATGTAATCGGTATCAAAGGTCGAAATCGCAAAAATACTAATTTGTTCGTCCGCTAAGGTGCCAGACACTTTAGATAAAATGCCTGTCATCGAAAATCCCAGTGGCCCGAGTACTTCAAAGCAACACCAGCCCGGTTCTTGCTCTAGGCTGTCGAGTTCCATTTCACTGGAAACGACTAAAGATAAACCTTCTTGGGTCTTACCAATGAAATACATGTCCTGTGCAAAAACCTCACTGGGCAATACGGCATTCGGGCTAAAACTATGAATTGTGTACTGTTCAGGGTGAACGGCTAAGGTCATTCGCATGGCAGTGTCTCGGTTGGATTTTTAAGGCTAAAGCATACCGCATATCAAACGTTAGCGTGACAGAGAATTTGTGGTTAATGGGATTTTTTCGTTGAAATTCATTGTTGGTGAGATAGCGGTTCACAAGCGTTACCAGCAGGTTTACCCAAAGAAAAGGGCGCCCTATGGCGCCCCAGTCGACAAGTTATGCCGTTCTCATACACTTTCGTTAGATTTTAAACTGGCCTAAGGTGCGGGACATGTCTTGGCTAATGTCTTGCAGTGACTGAGCTGCATGGCTATTACTTTCGTTAGCTTTTACTGAGACTTCGGTTAATTCCGAAATATTACAAATATTTCGATTAATTTCTTCGGTCACCAGTGATTGCTCTTCGGTGGCGCTGGCTAATTGTGTGTTCATGTCACTGATATGGGCAATCAATTGCAGAATCGCCGCCATGGCTTTACCCGCTTCGTGGGCTTGGGCCTGTAGCTCATCGGATTGCAGTTGAGTTTGATTGTTGCTCTTCATCACTGAGCCAACACCGGATTGGATCTCGCTAATGATTTTTTGGATCTCATTGGTCGAGTCTTGGGTGCGAGTAGCAAGGGCGCGGACTTCATCGGCAACTACGGCAAAACCACGGCCGTGGGTCCCTGCTCGAGCAGCTTCAATGGCGGCATTGAGGGCGAGCAAGTTGGTCTGCTCGGCAATGCTGCGGATCACATCGAGAATGCTACCGATTTGCTGTGAGGCGACGCCCAGCTTTTGGGTGATGACTTCAGAGGCTTTTAATTCTGCCACCAGTTTTTCTGTGTTGCTGACTGTGTTGTCGATCACGACTTGGCTTTGCTGCGCTTGTTCTTTTACGCTGTTCGCCGCATCGGCCGCTTGCTGGGTATTGCTCGCCATTTCATGGGTGGTCGACAGCATTTGATTGACGGCTGTGGCGACGCTGCCTGTTTCTCTGTGGATATGTTCAGCACTCTGATTGGACTCTTCAACTGCAATCAAAAGTTGTTTTGCATCTTTATCTAATGCTTGGCCTAAAGGTTGTAAATGGCCGACCATGTCGCCAATTTTTTGGGCGAACATGTTGAAGGCGCGGGCGAGATGGGCAATCTCATCTTTACCTTGAGCATTAATGCGCTGACTTAAGTCGCCTTCGCCTTGGGCAATATCTTCAAGGGCATCAATAGCATCATTTAATGGTGAGGTGATGGAATGGTTAAGCACAAGGAAGAAGGCAAAAATCGGCACTGAAATCAAAAACATGATAATTAGATAGTCGATAATGACTGACTTTAAGCTCGCTTTGACATCGCTAAGATAAGCGCCTGTTATGACTGTCCAACCCCATTGTGGGTAGTAACGGGCTTCAGCAAGCTTGTCTTCTATCGCACGGGTCATAGGATCGGCGATAGGGTATTCGAGGGTCGTTTTCGATTTAGCACGCGCTAATGGCAGCATAGTGGCTAAGGGATTTGTGCCATTAGGTAACTTGAAGGTTAATGCTGAGGTGCCAATAAGATTTGCGCTATCCCCGTGAGCGAGGATTTGATTATTATCATCAATAACAATGAAGTAGCCGGAACCGGAATAGCGAGTTTGATTGATTAAATCCGCGGCGATTTGTTTAGCTTCTGCTTCGCTAAATTTACCTTTGAGCGCATCCTGACGGTGCACATCTATCACGCTTAAAATGCTGGC
This sequence comes from Shewanella sp. SW32, assembly GCF_025653365.1. Taxonomy (NCBI): domain Bacteria; kingdom Pseudomonadati; phylum Pseudomonadota; class Gammaproteobacteria; order Alteromonadales; family Shewanellaceae; genus Shewanella; species Shewanella sp. SW32. The sequence goes on from NZ_JAKKSJ010000019.1 coordinate 48,981, forward strand.
GAGCTGACCGTCTATCTGCAACCATTTCTGCTCAATTAAATTACTGTACTGTTCTTTAATTGAAAAACTGGCAAAACACACTGTTCCTATCGCGGCCATAAGGAGCATCATCATTAAGCGTTGCAAAATGGTAAATCGGCGCAAAAATGTGATCATTTGGATTCCTTAAGGGCTTATTATTGTGCATTAATATACCTGCGAATCAATCTCAATTGAATCGTCTGTGACATAAATTAAGCAAAAGCCGTTATAAAATATGAGTTTCTTTGATCTAAAGCAGGGAATAGTGATAGGGAACTTTAATCTGTTGCATTATGGGGCATGTTCTTATTAAGTTAGGCCGTTTTATAAGTCGTTTCATGTTGAAGGTTTTATCTGATCTATTAAATATCAATAAGTTAGCATTATGTTAATTTTGCCATCTTGCTATATTAGGCTAATCAATTGTTTTAATTTTGATTTTTTACGCTTTTACGCGCAAGATTAATTCATTATTCAGTTTGAGAATCGATTATGACCACAAATACTATCGTAACGTCGGATGATATTTTACTGAAGTTATGCCACTCAGTCGCCCACGTCCTTTCTAGCACCAGTGCCAGCAATGTTACCCATGCGGGTATGGTACAAAGTATTGCGCGTACTCGTCTTAAACCTGATCTCGGTTGTTTCTCGATTTTCGACGGTGGTTTTTCAGGACTGGTTGTGATCAACTTTTCAGCCTCTGCAGCGATTGAAATCTACCGTCGCTACATGCTGAACATGGGCATGCCTGAGTCTGAGCTCGCGTTTTCACATACTTCAGATGAAGTGAGTAATGTGATGGGCGAACTGATGAACCAAATTCTAGGGGATTTTATTAATAAAATTTCTAAAGAATTGCAAACATCCATCAGCCAAAGCCAACCAAAAATGTTGACGATTAATAAAGAGTTAACTATATCAATCGACGCTAACTTAGACGATGCAGTTGCCCGTAGAGTGTCGTTTAGGACAGAGAATAACCATATTTTCTACCTCGAGTTTGCCATGGACAAAACCGAATTCATTCGCTTAGATGAATTTGTCTACGATGAAGAATTCGATCCCGATAGTCTGTTAGAGCAGCACAGTTCGATTGGGGGAAATAACGACTCAAATTCGAATGTTTCGCCTTGGGTTAAGATGGCCGATAAACCCGCCATTGCGACTCGTGCCATTGATAATGAAGCCGATGATTTGCTCGATCAGCTCGGCATTTAACCAGAGTCTCTAATGTAAGACGGATGTTAACGCATTCGTCTATACAAGTGGGTGGAACTGTTTTAGTATCGACGCAAAATAATAACTAAGGTTAAATCCTCTTTATGGCATCGAAAGCGACCTCGATTGATATTGCTTATCGTGCTGGCGTATCCCAGTCAACGGTTTCCCGTGCCCTTAGAAACAGCCCGTTAGTCAATTTAGAAACTCGCCAACGTATTCAAACTATTGCCAAAGAGCTGAATTATAAGGTCGATAAAAATGCCAGTAATCTTCGCACCCAAAATAGCCATACCTTAGCGCTGTTATTGTGTGAAGACCCTACTAACGATGACTCGTTAATCAATCCTTTTTTCCTGTCTATGCTTGGCTCCATTACTCGAGCAACAGCGCAGCAGGGTTATGATTTACTCGTTTCTTTTCAGCAATTATCCAACGATTGGCACGCCGATTATGAAGACAGTAATAAAGCCGATGGCATTATTCTGCTCGGTTACGGCGACTACATGGACTACGAGCAAAAGTTGGAGCGATTGCTCGCGCAGAATACTCACTTTGTGATCTGGGGCGCTGAGCATAACAATAAGTCAGTACTTTCCATTGGTTGTGATAATCATCAAGGCGGCTTGATTGCCACAGAGCACTTGATTTCCCTTGGTCGTAAAGCTTTTGCCTTTTTAGGCGATGCCTCAAGCCACAGCCCTGAGTTTAGGGACAGATATTTAGGCCATGTGAAGGCGCTGCAAATGGCGAATATTGCTGTCGATCGCACTAAGCAAGTGTCGGCAATTAGCACTGAAAGTGCTGGCTACGATGCGGCTATGGCATTGATGGCCAAAGGCGCACAGTTTGATGCTATTTTTGCTGCTAGCGATCTGATTGCCATTGGTGCTATTCGTGCGCTGAAAGAGAAGGGCATTTCAGTCCCACAACAAGTTGCAGTGGTGGGATATGATGATATTCCGGTGGCGAGTTTTGCCAATCCGCCATTAACGACCATTAAGCAGAATACCCAATTAGCTGGTGAAATTTTAGTCGACAGTGTACTCAAACTTATCCGCGGACAAGAGGTGAGTGCGCAGCTTATTCCGACGACCTTAGTGGTTCGCAGTTCCTGCGGCATTGATAGTGCGCCGCTTAAGCCGTTATAGATGGGCCGTTATTGCTAGGAGCTTGCTGTTTTTTGCTGGCAAGTCGTTGAGCACTTAATTTGCTTATTGAAACATCGCCGATAATCCTTGGATTTATCGGCTTTTTGCTTTTTGGGATCACTTAACCGCATATTGACGTAAAAACTTCGGCACATCTGCTTTGGTTTTCTTGGCGATTTTTTGCAGTAACTCGAAGGTGGGAGCATTGAGACCGAACTCTTGCTGAAGGTCTGCCAGCATTGCCAGCCACAAATGGCCAGTCATTTCGGCATCGGCTAAGGCGCGGTGAAAGGTGCCATCGCTTGGTAACTGTTTATAGCGCACTAAAGTACCTAACTGATGATTCGGTGCCGCTGGATATAAACGTCTTGCCACTAGCAAAGAGCAACCAAATTGCCCTCGATAGCGATGGCGAATTTGAGCAAATTCCACGTCTAAAAAGCGCTGATCAAATGCCGCATTGTGGGCGACTAAGTTATGATCGGCGATAAAGTCGGCAAAACGCGCCATCACTTCATTGCAGGGCGCTGCATCCCTGAGCATTTGATTGCTGATCCCTGTGTAGTCCTCAATAAAACGACTTATTCTAAATCCTGGGTTCATCAACTCTGAAAATCTTTGGGTGATCACGCCGTTTTCAATCAGCACAGCTCCGATTTCAATCGCGCGGTCCCCTTGATTGGGCGATAGCCCCGTGGTTTCAAAGTCGAGCACGACCAAAGTGTTAGCTGCAGATGTAGGCATAGATCTTATGTGGACTCTATAAATGATGTGTCAGCATTGCCTTCTTTGACAGCGCAATGCTTTTAGATAAGCCGATTGTAATTCAATACGTTAGTAAATTCACTATCACATTGACGCTGATAAAAGACTTAATGCTTTGTTGATCCGGTCGAGCTTTCTTGGTTTCGCTTCCTGTTAGCATTTACCTCTATGAATAACAGTTTGGTTTGTGAGCGACCCATGCAACTCGATATTAATGGCTTAACGCCCGCGCAATTTTTAGCAGAATATTGGCAGAAAAAACCTTTGGTTATCCGCCAAGGATTCAAACATTTTCAAGATTTAATCTCGCCCGAAGAGTTAGCTGGCTTAGCCATGGATGAACTGGTGGAATCTCGGCGAGTGTACCAACAGGCAGGGCAATGGCAGGCTGAATTTGGCCCTTTTGATTCCTACGATCATCTCGGTGAACGGGATTGGACTTTGATCGTGCAAGCCTTGAACAACTGGGTGCCCGATGCAGAAGCCCTGATCCAATGTTTTGATTTTATTCCGCGCTGGCGTTTAGATGATGTGATGGTGAGTTTTGCGACGCCTGGCGGTGGCGTGGGGCCGCATATCGATCTGTATGATGTGTTTATTTGCCAAGGTTCGGGACGTCGCCGCTGGCGCGTAGGCGATCTGGGGCCGCACAAAGAGTTTGCCGCCCATCCCGCTTTGCTGCACACAGAAGCCTTTGAACCGATTATCGATACTGAGTTATTGCCCGGTGACATTCTTTATATTCCCCCAGGATTCCCCCATGACGGCATAACCTTAGAACAGTCTTTAAGTTTTTCAGTAGGTTATCGCACAGCTTCCGCCAAAGATATGGTAAGTGCTTTGGCCGATCATCTGTCTGAGCAAGATTTAGGCGCACAGCAGATTGAAGATCCAGATCGCGAGCTGACAACGCGCAGTGGTTGTGTAGATAATCGCGATTTAGCGCGGTTACGCACGCAACTGACTAATATGTTAACCGATGAACTGGTGAGCGAGTTTTCGGGCCGCTATTTAACTCAATCTAAATGCGCCCTCGATTTACCCGATGAGCCGTTGGACATCACGCAAGACGAAGTGCTCGCATGGCTCGATGAGCAGCCGCTTATTCGCCTCGGCGGACTGCGTTGTTTGTATTTTGATATCAATGTGGGACAAGGCGTTGTGTATATTAATGGTGATAAGTATCTGCTTTCAGCCGAATTGGCCGAGGTGATCCCACTACTATGTGATAGCAATCAGTTAGATAAAACCGCCTTAGCCCCCTGGTTAGCCGATGCCGATTTGCTTAAGCTGCTTACTGAGTGGGTGAACCTCGGTTACTGGTACTTTGAAGACCTGAGTGATGAAGAGTGTTAGGGCTGAATTAGCTCTAAAGCTCTACAGGTTTAAAAACTGAACAGTTTTTAAAGTGGCATGTCAGCGACTTACTGACATGGTATTCTTTTATCAATGGACTGATAGTAATGTCATTTGCATAGTACTGTTCAGTCATACTGAGCAATGAAAGCATTGGTCAAAGTCGAGGTCGTAACTCAACCAAATTCACTTAGTTGTGGCACGCCCTGCCATCGGAATAAAAAAGGAGGCTAATTAGCCTCCTTTTTGTGGTTTAAATCTTACTGAGTGGATTACGCAGCACGTTCCTGTGAAGTGGTTGAAACCACTTCTGGACGAAGTTCTGCTGGGTCAAAGTCATCAACGTTGATTGATTTCATACGACCAATTTCCGCTCTTTCCAGTAATTGCACTTCTGCATCGCTTAACACACCTAAGGCTTTACCTTCTGCGGCAACTTTATCTAACCACATAAATGGTAGACGTTTACCGCTCGCTTTACAGACTTTGTCATGCAGCGGTTCAGACGCGATGATGTCAAGTAGTGTTTGTTCTTGGATACCCACAGCATTGTGCTCAGAGTTAGTCCAGAACTGACCTTTACCTAAACGGTCACGGCTTTCACACGGTGTTTGCATGATCTTAGCAACTTTATGATCTAACACATCGCTTGGGCGTTTCAGTGGACGACCGAATGGGAACATCACCACACGTAACGCACCGCCAAGGCCCATAGGGAAGTTATCCAGTAAATCGTCTAAAGAAGCTTGCAGCTTGTACAGCGCATCTTCAACTGCCCATTGTACTAATGGCAAGTCGTCGGTTTGACGGCCTTCATCTTCATAGCGTTTCAGTGTGGCTGATGCCAGATACAGTTGGCTCAGTAAGTCACCTAAACGGGCAGAGATACGTTCTTTACGTTTAAGGTTGCCGCCCAAGGTTGCCATGGCTAAGTCAGAAAGCAGGGCAAGGTTGGCACTGAAACGGTTCATCTGTTGATAATAACGTTTGGTTTTATCTGAATAAGGCGCGTTAGAGAAACGGCTTGATGTCAGACCTAACCAGAAGCTACGGATGAAGTTACTGGTCGCGAAACCAATGTGACCAAAGATAGCCGCATCAAAGTTAGCTAAACCTTGACCCGATTCAGTATCAAACGCTGACTCCATTTCTGCGAGTACATACGGATGGCAACGAATCGCGCCTTGGCCGTAGATGATCATAGAACGGGTGAGAATGTTTGCACCTTCAACAGTAATTGCGATAGGCGCAGCTTGGTAGCCACGGCCTAAATAGTTATTGGGGCCAAGACACACGCCTTTACCGCCGTGAATATCCATGGCATCGATAACGCATTTCTGCATTCTGTCGGTCAGGTGATATTTCACAATCGCAGAGATAACCGACGGTTTTTCACCTAAGTCGATACCTGTGGTGGTCAACGTGGTTACAGCATCCATCAGATAAGCGTTACCGCCGATGCGTGCCATTGGCTCTTCGATACCTTCAAGCTTACCGATAGGCAATTTGAACTGACGACGAATGCGAGCATAAGCCCCTGTTGCTAGTGCCGCGGTTTTCACGCCGCCCGCTGAGTTTGATGGCAGGGTGATACCACGACCCACAGATAAACATTCCACCAGCATGCGCCAACCTTGACCCGCCATTTTCGGGCCGCCAATGATGAAGCTTAATGGCACGAATACTTCGTTGCCGCGAGTCGGACCGTTTTGGAACATGCAGTTGAGCGGGAAGTGACGACGACCCGTTTCTACTCCTTCCACATCGGTAGGGATCAAAGCACAGGTGATGCCGAGTTCTTCTTTATCGCCAAGTAGATGCTCTGGATCGCGCAGTTTAAAGGCTAAGCCTAATACTGTCGCGACAGGGGCTAAAGTGATGTAACGTTTGTTCCAGGTCAGTTTCATACCCAGAACTTCTTCACCTTCCCATTGGCCTTTACACACAATACCAAAGTCAGGAATCGAGCCTGCATCGCTACCTGCTTCTGGGCTGGTCAGTGCAAAACAGGGGACTTCTAAGCCTTTGGCTAAACGCGGTAAATAATGGTTTTGTTGCTCTGGCGTGCCGTAATGTTGCAGCAGCTCTCCAGGGCCTAAAGAGTTAGGTACGCCAACAGTTGAAGCCAATTCACTGCTTAACCCCGCCAGTTTTTGTAACACACGAGATTGAGCATAAGCTGAATATTCTAAACCGCCGTATTTTTTCTTAATGATCATGGCGAAGAAACCGTGATCTTTCAGATATTGCCATACGTCAGCAGGCAGATCGGCAAGTTGATGTGACACTTGGTGTTGATTCACCATGCGGCACACTTCTTCAACAGGGCCATCGAGGAAGGCCTGTTCGTCTGCACTTAAACGCGCAACGGGGTAGTTATGGAGTTTTTTCCAGTTCGGGTTACCCGCAAACAGATCCGCTTCCCACCAAGTGGTGCCGGCTTCAATCGCTTCTTTCTCTGTTGAAGACATTTCCGGCATGATGCCGCGATATACCTTCATCAGTGGACGACTGATCACATTTTGTCTAAATGCACTGATATTAAACGGCAGCGCGATCACGAGGAAAACGATCCAAGAGATAGGGCCGACAACATCGAGTGTCCATCCTGCTGTCATCACAACAGCGGCTGTAATAGTGGCAGTGAGCAAAGATACCCGAAGGTAAGCTAGGGCTCCTAGCACTAAGATCATGGCGATGATCCAAAGTAGGGTAGTCACTGTAATTCTCCTTAAATATGACCGAGTGCCAACCACAGGTCATAGAGTGTTTTATTGATTGCGATCACAATTATAGTTTGTGGTCAGACCTGTGTCGCATAAAAGTTAAACCTAAGAGAATTTTAATACAAGTATTTTTCAAACAATTGTTTAAATTATTTGTCAGCTTTGATCATTCCACAAATGTCATCAACTAGTTACAATGCCAATAAGTAGTTTTTTTGATTGATGATAGGCGAGAAATATGTGCGAGTTACTGGCGATGAGCGCCAATGTGCCGACCGATATTGTGTTTAGTTTTACGGGATTAGCACAACGTGGTGGTGTAACCGGTCCCCACGTGGACGGCTGGGGTATTACTTTTTACGAGGGGAAAGGCAGCCGTACTTTTAAAGATGCTTGCCCGAGTAGCGAATCGCATATTGCAAAATTGATCAAATCCTACCCGATTAAAAGTGAAGTGGTGATAAGCCACATTCGTCAGGCGAATCGCGGTTGTGTGTCTTTAGAGAATACTCATCCTTTTACCCGCGAATTATGGGGACGTTATTGGACCTATGCCCATAATGGTCAATTGACGGACTATCTGCCCAAGTTTCATGTCTCGCGCTATCAACCCGTAGGCGATACCGATAGCGAACTTGCTTTCTGTTGGATTTTGGAACAAGTCGCCCAGAAGTTTGGCGGTACTAAACCTGAAGATATGTTGGCAGTTTTCCATTACGTCGCAACGTTGGCCGAGCAAATCCGTGCCTTAGGTGTGTTCAACATGATATTGAGCGATGGCGAGCATTTAATGAGCTATTGCAGTAATAACTTATGTTACATCACTCGCCGCGCGCCGTTTGGTAAAGCGAAACTTATCGATACCGATGTGGTGATTGATTTTAATAAGGAAACTACCGCCCATGATGTGGTGACTGTGATTGCGACTCGCCCGTTGACCGAAAATGAACAGTGGCGCGTTATGCAGCCGGGTAACTGGAAGCTGTTTAGATTGGGTGAGCTGTTAATCGATCTCTGATGTTATGCCGTTGAGCTAAATAATGAGGGCGAGCGGATTTACGGTTGATTTTGTTTTGTTCAGGTCACTTTATTAAAAAGTTCGAGTCAGTATCTAACATACCTTCTAGCAATCAGTGATGAACCATTAGCGATGAACATTAACCGAAACCGAACTTAGAGGTAGGCCCTAAGTTCAGTTAGATATAGTTCAGTTAGGTATACGGTTGGGTTTTATTCGATATGAGTTTGGCTTTAGTTCAGTATTGTTAAGCTAAGGCTTTGTATCATTGGGTTAAGTTTATACATCTTAACTCAACGCCTTACCGATTAACCTTCAGTCGTGCCGAGTAGTTTAGGCACTAGCGGTTTCTCTGCAATGTCTGCAGGTATGGTTTCTTGGTTCGGCACTTCATCGAAGTGATATTTAAGTAACTTAATATCGAGTTGCTTACTGCCTTTTTCAAAGTGAGTTAACCTCACGGGCAAATACGCTAAGTCAGGCGCCATCCAGAAGAAGGTTTGACGTTTTTTATTGTCACGCACGACTTCAATTTTGACTGTGTCGTAACTGCCGCTGTCGATGTTCATTCGTTCTTTACCGATCACATGAAACTTGTATTCATCGACTTCGTTGTCCTTGACCATCTTATAGTCGAGCACTTCTTTGCCTGCCATCATATCTAGCCTAAATTGCAACTGCACCATAAGAGGATCAAAGATTTTATCATCATAGGGAAACTTGCCTTTTTCATCTTTGTAACGTGTATGAATAAAGCCTTGAGCTTTGGCGAATGCGGTTTGCTCCGTGTAATTAGGCCCGACACCTTGGCGTTGTTGTAAGTAACGCAAAGGACTGAGCTGCGTATCATTTTGAGTAAATTCACTCAAGATGTGGCGCACATCGGTTAACAATAACAGGCTGAGATCGCTATCAAAACGATACTTAAACACGCCATCTTCGGCATTGGGTAGCGTGTATTTGGCTTTCCCTAATTCAATGTCTCCATAGTTGACTTGGTATTCGGCCGTCTGCGGTGTTAGCGGCGTTGGCGCTGCCATGGCAAACATACTTTGAGTGAGGACGGTAAAACTCACTAATAATGTGGGAATGGTACGCAAAGAATGCTCCTTGGGTCGCAGGTTTTCACCTTGTATCACAACAGAATGGTCGGTAGTGGTTGATAAAAAAGTGTCGAGTAGCATGCTTACTTACACAGTTTCTGGGTCAATCAGTTGAGCATAAATCAATTATCGGATCGACTGTAAGCAGGTTATAGCCGAGGACGACGTTTCTGTAAATAGAGATGTAAATAGTTTATAGATCAATATATTAAACTAAAATGGCATTGCCATGACTAAAGTCACCAGATCCGGGCGCCACTCGTATTCAGACAAACTAATTTTGCCGCAGTTCACTGTTATCCCTTCAATTCTTAATAATTCCATCTGTTCTTGAAAGAAGGTTGAATTTTTCTCGAAGGATATTTTGCCTTGACTATTGAGTACCCTATGCCAAGGGAGTGACAAATATTCGGGAGCTGCTTTCAGCGCTTTTGACACATAACGCGCTCGTCCCGGTAATCCTGCATAATCGGCAATTTTGCCATAGCTGCTGATTTTACCCTGCGGGATCATGGCGACGATATGCCAGATTTTCGCCATAGGAGACAAGTCCACTGCTTGGGGCTGTTTTCTCGCTACACTCTGTTTATCTTGTTCAAGATATTGATACAGTGGTGATTTTTCTTTAGGAAACGATGCCATTGAATTGTTAACCTTCAGCTTAATGGTATTCACTCACAAAGAATCACGCTCAAAAACTTTTGCTTGATGAGTTCACGCTAGTGTAACGGTAAAGCATGGCTTAGCGGAAGATGAGAGGGTATTTGACGTTTAAAGGATTAAGCACTTCTCGATATTTTTATCGGCTAGCTCGATTACTAACAAAATATTTAAACTGTTTTTAGCTTAAATATTGTGTAAATGGTCAAATAGTCCATAATAGCGCCAATTTTTTTGACTCGATGAGAGAAGATAACTGGCATGGCTGTACTCGATATTCTAACTATTCCCGATGAGCGCCTTAAACGTAAAGCGCAACCTGTAAAAGATATTGAAGCTGTTCAGGGATTTATCGATGATTTAATCGAAACCATGTATCACACGGACGATGGTATAGGTTTAGCGGCAACGCAAGTCGGCAGTATAGATGCCATTATCGTGATCGATTTATCTGACGGTCGCGACCAGCCTTTAGTGCTGATTAACCCTGAGATTGTTGAAAAGTCAGGTGAATTCGTCGGTGAAGAAGGTTGTCTGTCTATCCCAGGTTATCGCGCTAAAGTGTCACGTTTTGAAAAGGTTAAAGTGACAGCCTTAGACAGAACTGGCAAGGCTATCGAAATCGAGACCGATGAGTTTTTAGCCATAGTGTTGCAGCACGAAATCGACCATTTGCATGGCAAAGTATTTATCGAACATTTATCCATGCTAAAACAACAAATCGCCCTTAAAAAAGTGCGTAAATACGCTTAAGCCTATTGCATAAAAGCGTGCACAAAAAAGTGTATGAGCGCGCTGATTTGCGTGTTGCACCTCCTGACTAGCCGCATTTTACGATGCGGCTTTTTTGTATCTAAAATTGGTATGTAAAACCTGAGTTTGAATGTCTTCGACTTGATATGTGAACATAACAACTTGTTTTAACTGTAATGAGTGGATAAGGTAGCCAGCAATATCCGCTAGCAATAAATTCAGTAGCATCATTAGCGGCAGTGTATGGATACGGTAGGGAAACAGATGAAACTTAAGATCATAACCAGCGGCATAATCTCACTCGCAATGCTTTCACTCAGTGGCTGCAGCGCATTTTTTAACGGTAATACCACAGATAAAAAGGCGGTATCGAGTAGTTTAGTCGAATACTTATACCCAGATGAGACGAGCCGCCAAGCCCAGCAGCCATCCTTACCTGTACTGCGTTTGCCAATTACCGTCGGCATTGCTTTTTTACCTTCATCCCATTGGCAAGCCGATGCCATAGACAGTCGCGCCCAAGTCGCTTTGCTCAACAAGGTGAAACAATCCTTTATTAAATACGATTATATCGATCGTATTGAAATCATTCCGAGCACCTATCTTAAAAATGGCAAAGGTTTTAATACCTTGCAGCAAGTTGCCCGCCTGCATGACGTCGATGTGATGGCGCTGGTATCTTACGATCAATTGATGCAAAGCCACGAGAACAAATCCGCCATCCTTTATTGGACTATCGTGGGCATGTATTTAATCCCTGGCAATGAGAATGCAATCCAAACCTTTGTTGATACCGCAGTGTTCGATATGCGCAGCCAGAAGATGTTATTTAGGGCGCCGGGCATAAATCAGTTAACTGAAAGTTCAACCGCTGTTGGCGTGACGACAACCCTAAGGGAGAAATCCTATGAGGGTTTTGATCTTGCGGTGAACGATATGATCGTCAATTTAGACGATGAGCTCGCCGGCTTTAAAACACGGGTTAAAGAAGAGCAGGTTGCCACCATAGAACATAAACAAGGTTACAGCGGCGGTGGCAGTTTATCGCTATTGATACTTTCACTACTGGGGATTTTTGCGCTGCGCCGTTTAACGATTTGCCGTGAATAAGAAAATTAAGCGCCAATTAAGATCGTTAAGGATGAGCAAATTGAAGTTTGCTTTGAATCAAGACGTGGGCAAAAAGTATATAAAGTTGAGCACAGGTTCTGGTTATCAACTTACTTGTAGTTAACGTTTTGATTTTATTTTTAAAGTGGTTTGCAGAGGCTGTGGTGTTGCGTCGGACACCACTTACGCGGCCGTGATACATTACGCGTTTAACAAGGAGAAAAATTAAATGGATTTAAATTCACTATTACTGTTTGCAGTTGCTTGCCTTGCTATCAATCTTATCCCTGGACCCGATGTTATCTACATTGTATCTAACACAATGAAAGGGAAAATGATCAGTGGTCTTAAAGCTGCGACGGGTCTAGGTGTAGGTTATTTTGTTCACACGCTTGCTGCTAGCTTGGGATTATCTGCCATCATTCTCAGCTCAGCGTTGGCTTTTAGTATTGTGAAGTGGTTGGGCGCCGCGTATCTAGTGTATTTAGGCATTCAAGCGTTAATATCAATGTGGCGTGGCAACAATAAAATTGTGGTCGATGACAATAGCAAACCAAACGGCAACGTAGTTTTCCAAGGCATTGTCGTTAGTGTACTTAACCCTAAAGTCGCTTTATTTTTCCTCTCTTTTTTGCCGCAGTTTATTGACCCGTTAGCGGGTTCAACGTCAATTCAGCTGTTAACCCTTGGTCTTATTTTCAGTTTGTTAGCGACCTTGTGTAACGTCCTTTATGCGTCGGCAGGAAGCTGGGTATTTAGTCGCCCCAATTCCCTGCGTTATTCGAGAGCCTTAGAGGGGATATCAGGTGTGTTGCTTATTGGCTTGGCCAGTAAAGTCATGACCAGTGATAGATAGTGGAATAAGGTCATTTTGTTGAGTAAGACATAAGTCCTCTTTGCTATGATAGATATGAGCTTTTCAATCTAGCTATGACAGAGATCGCTTTTGATTACGAACAATGATTTTTTATTATGAGTGATGGCACTGACTCCCGTTATAACTTCACAAAATACGGTAGCGCGATGAGTGCTATGCCGATGCAGACGAGTAAGATTAGGTTGCTGACAAAATAAGGGTAGATCATCAGGGTTATCCCAACGACAAGAGGGATGGAGGACGCTTGGCGTTTGCCATAGATGAAAAAGCCAAGACCAAAGAGGCTAAAGACTAAACTCCATAGTAATAATGCTGGATTATCAAACATCTTGAGTTCCTAAATGGTTAGCCTAGGTAGGCTTTGACCTTATCACAGCGTCAAACTGGTCAATCGATTACTTAAACTATTGGTTAAACGGCTGCGTCGTTTTATTGAGTCTAATGCTGACTATCCCGTAGCGTAATTAAGCTTTATTCATCTTATTGCTGCGATGTTGCCTTATTTCACTCGTGCTATAGCTCATATAACTCTAAGGGTAAGCCGTCGGGATCGCTAAAGAAGGTGAATTTTCTGCCTGTGTATTCGTCAATGCGGACGGGTTCAACGGTAATGTTATGGGTATGAAGATGTTCGATGGCGGTTTCAATCGATGCTACGCGAAAGGCGAGATGCCTAAGTCCACAGGCTTCGGGATAGCTTGGTCGTTTGGGCGGATTATCGAATGAAAACAACTCAATTTGACTCTTATCGGCCAGTTGCAAATCAAGTTTATAGGACTTACGTGCCTCACGGAAATGCTCTGCAAGCACGGTAAGGCCAAGAATGGTTACATAAAAGTATTTGGCCTTTTGATAGTCGCTGCAAATAATCGCTGCATGGTGAATGCCGAGTAACATCGCTTTCCTTTGTGATTTTTAAAGGGTGATCAAATAAGATAGAAAGGTTTGAGAGTATAACTGTTAAAAAAAGATAGCGTCACAGTTTAGCATGACGCTATCGGTCGATTTCACTTTTTAGCTCACCTAGGCTTTTTGCTCGTTTAATCTTCTAGCTCGAATATGGCTGAAGACAGCGGTGCAAGTTGCATCTGAACTTGTCCTTCCCCTTGTTTGACAACCAACTGCGCTTTATTGTCTTCCAGCAAATCCTTAAGTGGATAGGTCCCATCCGTTAACTGCCATTGGTCGATAAGTGGCTTTGGCAGCTTAAGGGATAATGGCTTTGCTTGGGTTTGATTAAAGTTATTCACAATAATCAGTTTTTGGCCCGTTTTATTGGCTGTATTTTCCTCAAAGCGCACAAAGGCAAAAGTGCTGTCATCATAACCCGTTGCATTGCTATGAGTATCCATTGTGGCGGTTTGTGTGCTGCGGTTGGCGGCATCAAGCGAGTAATATTTTCCTAAGAGCGCAGGTACATTTTTACCTGTGCTTAGGTTCAGTAATTTTTGATAATAAGCCCGCAAAGTGACTTCCTTTACGGTTGATTGTCCACCATCAAACTTGCCATTGTTCATCCAGCGCTGATGGGCTGGGACGCCAACATAGTCAAAAATACTGGTGCGTGATGCATGACCAAATCCTGGGTTGTCGGTGGCGGCTTCTCCCACTTCTTGGCCAAAATACACTAACGTCGGTGAAGTGCCTATCGTTGCCGACACTACCATAGCGGGTAGGGCATAGTGTGGATTCTCGGCTTGGGTTGCCGTGGGCTTATTTGTGTGTAGCGATGCTAAAAATGCTGCATTACCAATACGTTGCTCGTCGTGGTTTTCTAAAAAGTGCAGCATGTGAGATTCAATATCCTGCACTTTTTCCTGATCTGCCGCGATATTAGCTGTGCTGGTTTTACCCGCCATCACGGCTTTGAGCGTGTCGTAAAGGTCAACCTTATCGTACAGATAATCCATCTTGCCAAGCTGGATATAATCTCGGTACAAGTTAGGGTTATAGACCTCGGCCAAGATAAAGGCATCGGGATTTGTGTGTTTTATCTGGCTGTTGAGATAGCTCCAAAACTCCACTGGTACCATTTCTGCCATATCATAGCGAAAGCCATCGACCCCTTTCGCTAGCCAGTACTGCGCAATCTGATTGAATTTAATCCAAGAGCTTGGGAGCTCGGCTAAGTGTTGTTGCCAAAAAGCGTAATGCTGCGCCTGCGTTAAAGTGGCGAAATTGGCTGGCAGGCGGGGGAAGTCATACGTGCCATCGGGGCGTACGCCGTAATTGATTTTGACGGTTTCGTACCAATCATTGGCATCGGGTTTGGCTAAGCGTGAGCCATTGCCGGTCCATTTTGCGGGAAATTCGTTGAATTTGCCGTCACTTAAGGGGTGAGCTTCTCCGCCCAGCGGTTTAAGTCCTGCGGGTAAGCTTGGCACTTCAAAGGCATGCGCTTTTCCCTTTGCCCCCTCCGAGCCCTTATTAACATCAACTTTATCAACGACGTAATAGAAGTTGTTATTTTTGGCATACTCCAGACTGGTATCATCATCTTCGCCAAAATCGCGCACGCCTTGGGGTTTACTCACGGATTGATAATGGCGCGCCACATGGTTTGGCACGATATCGATAATCACCTTTAAGCCGTGGTGATGGGTACGGGCAATGAGCGCTTTGAACTCGGCTAAACGGTTGGCGGGATTGACCGCCAGATCTGGGTTGACGTTGTAGTAATCTTTGACTGCGTAGGGTGAGCCCGCGCGTCCTTTGACCACATCGGGATCATCAGTACTCACGCCAATCGCGCTGTAATCACCAATCAATGCATGGTGAGGAACGCCCGTGTACCACACATGGGTAACGCCTAGGTCCTTGATGCTATTGAGTGCAACATTGTCGATATCATTAAACTTACCGACGCCATTGTCGGCAATCGTGCCCCAAGGTTTGTTGGTTGGATTTTTATTGCCATAAAGGCGAGTAAAGATTTGATACACAACAGGTTTAAGCGTCATAACCTCACTATCAGACTTTGGTAGTAACTTATTATCAAGCGTCAGCGCCGATGCATTCACATCAGCCGATAAGCTAAAAAGCGAGGCAGTTAATAAAGAGGCACTGAATAGAGCGTTTAAACATAAGCTGAGTGATGACTGTCGGCGCTGCTGGGTTTTTGCTGCTTTGGTTATAAGTAAAGCCACTATGGGAAATTTAGCCTCTTCGGGGCACTGAATCACTCGGGAATAGATAGGCGATAAAAAGCTCAAGACTGAATTCCTTTTAGGGTTGAGTTTTTGATTGGGTGAGTTGTTTGAGCCTGAGTTAAATCGCTAGCTGAGTAACTCATATGATTAGAGGTTTGACGGCTAGGTAAGCCAGTATTTAGCTGCGGTCTGGCTTTAAGCTCAAGGATAGTGACCCCTGCATGGGGCAATGTTATCGCTTGATTGAGTGAAACGGTTTTGCCACTGATGATGTCAGTAGCGTCGCCGCTATCGTCAAGAACACTGGCAAAGCGGTTTATATCTAGCGTGACTATCTTGTCATTTTTATTGTAAATCACCATGACTTTGCCGGCCGAGGGCTGAGTGCAGGCATTGTGTTGGGTTAGAGAATTGTTTTGTATTAGTGACTTAAGCGCTTCGGCTTTCTGTTCAGCTGATAATGGGTCATTCAATAAGCAACGAAATTGTACATAGATGCCATCCTGCGGCACAAAGTGCAGTAAATCACCCGATTGCAGCGCAGGGGATTGTTTACGGTAATTCAGTAGGGTACGGATAAATTGCTGTGCTTGTCGTTGAGGTTCACTCAGTCCTTTGCCGGTAAAGGCATTCGTGGCACTGTTGGCAAAGCCGCCGGGGAAATCACTGCGCACAACACCATCGTGACGACCTTCGGTTGGGCTGGTCATCAAGACTTCAGTGCCGTAGAACAGCTGTGGAATGCGTTTGGCGGTCAGCACATAGGTGAGGGCCATCTTGTATAAGTCTATATTTTCTTTCACTAAACTGAAAATCCGATTGGTGTCGTGATTGCCTTCAAATAACACTAGCTGACTGGGTGAGGCATACACAACATCGTTGGCTAACATCTCGTAAAGTGTGATAAAGCCTGTGTCCCACGCCTCTGGCTCATTAAGGCTGGCAATCAATTTTTCATATAGCGGGAAGTCCATCAAACTGGGTAAATCTGAGGTATAGCCATCGGCATTGATTTTGCCCTTTTGCCAATAGGACACTGTGATGGGGTTTGCGGTCCATTCTTCGCCAACAATATTAAAATTTGGGTACTCAGCCATTACGGCCTTAGACCATTTAGCGAGAAACCCTTTGTCGGCGTAGGAGTAAGTATCTTCACGTATCCCCGAAAGTCCTGCGTACTCGACCCACCAAATACTGTTTTGGATAAGATAGGTTGCCAGTTTTGGATTGCTTTGATTTAGATCTGGCATAGTGTCGGTAAACCAGCCGTCGACAAAATCAATATGATCTTGCGCTGCCGCGTAGGGATCTTGCACTGTCGTGCGCCTATGGCTGGTGAAACGGGGGCTGGTAACGCTGGATTTAATAGCACTGGATTTAGTATCGGTAGACTGCATCAAGTCAGGCTTGGATTTGCGATTATGTAGCTGCGTTTTTGTGGCATCGTTCAGCCAGTCTTGGCTAGGTAAATCATTGAGCCACCAATGGTTAGAGCCGATATGATTCACCACAATATCTTTAATCACTCCAAGCCCAAGCTTGTTAGCCTTAGCGACTAAGGCTTTATAATCTTCGTTGCTGCCAAAGCGGGGATCGACGCGGTATAAATTGGTAATTGAGTAACCGTGGTATGAATACTGGGCTTGATTATTCTCAAGCAGTGGATTGATCCATAACTGAGTCACGCCAAGTTTTGCCAGATATGCTAAGTGCTGGCTGATCCCTGCTATATCGCCGCCATGGCGAGCATCGTGATAATAGGGGGTGCTGGGATTGCTAGGAGAGTTAGCCGCGACAGGCTCTAGCATATCGGCCTGATTGTCATTACTCGTGTCGCCATTGGCGAATCGGTCCGGCGTGATAAGGTAAATCACATCCTTATTGCTAAACCCTTGGCGCTCACGGCTGTCCTTAACACGCCCTTGCAACTTATAGGGCAGGCGATAAAGAGGCGTGTCGGCTTTTGAAGCGGGATCCGTGTTGGAAATCACCAGATCAAAGGTTTGCGGCGCTGCTTGGCTCAGATCTAAATTGATAAACAGATAGTGAGGGTTATCAGTGTGTTCAAGGCTTTTAAGTGTGATGCCTTTTCCTTGTATATCAAGCTTAATCTGCTGCGGAAAGCTTGGAAGTTCGCGGCTATACAGCATCAGCTGTAACTCAGGATTCTGCATTCCCGCCCACCAAAAAGCGGGTTCAAGCTTAACGTTCGTCGATATATTCGGCTCTAGAGTGTTCGCATGGACAGGATTAAATGAACAGTAAACTACTGATAAATAAAACGCTATTAGCCAGTTTTGACGGATCATAATGTAAGCCTTTTAAAGATAGAGAAGTAAAATGCGCTGGCATGATGAATGTTAGAAATGCTGAAATCTGCATAAGCAAAAGCCTGCTTCTTAATTGAAGCAGGCTTTATTCTGGGTAGCTTATAAAGAGTAACTTAACCCTAGGAAGTACTGTCTACCGAAGTATTGAATTGTTCCTGTTTGATGTTCTTCACCAAAATAGGTTTTGTTCGGCTCATCGGTTAAGTTATTAATTTGGAATAAGAACTTAAGTCCATTTTCCAATGCGTATGAAGCTTGATAATCCACAATCGTTTCGGCATCGAAGAAAGCAAGTTGTGATTCAACTGCCACTTGTTCTGAAACATAGCTACTACGATATCTCATGCTAACGCGAGTATCGAAACCATCCAGAGTATAGAACAAGGTGGTGTTGAGTACGCTTTCTGATAAACCTGGTAATGGAATGGATAAGTTTGAACCACTTAAATCTGTGGTAAATTCCACTTCACTGTCTGAATACGAGTAGCTGCCAGTGAAGCCAAGACCGCTGAGTGGCGAGGGTAGGAAATCAAATATTTGGGTATAACCTAACTCAACACCACGAATGTAGCCGCCATTGTCGTTGTTGATCGCAGTTTGATATTGACCTTCATCTTTCACTACTGGGAATTCAACACCATTATCGATAATAGTATCGGGGACGATAAATCCATTACCTTCAAAATCAAATGGTTGGATTGTAAAGTTGTTGATAAAGGATTTAATATCTTTGTAGAACAAGGCTACGACAACCGCACCTTCAGAATCTTCAAAATAGTGCTCGTAAGATAAGTCGTATTGATCTGCATAGAACGGATCGAGTAGAGGACTGGTGTTACCCCAAGCATTGTACTTTTTGTATCCTGGTGTAGCAGAATCGTCATACCAAGATCCCATGCCTGACTTTAGCTTGTCGATTGGAGGACGTGACATCACTGATGCTGCAGCAAAGCGCAGTTGATCATTTTCAGTGAGGTGGAAAGTTAAGTTGAGTGACGGTAAATAATCGGTATAGGTTTTACCTATCTCGTTACGGATATAATCGGTACTGATCACGCCAAGTTCATCAGTAATCGCTTCACCTAGACCATAGCCAACTTGTTGTAGACCTTTACTGCTTTGATCTGTTTGAACAACACGCACGCCCACGTTACCCGTGACTTTCATATCGCCTAAGTCAAACTCGAGATTACCTTGGACATAGCCAGCTAATACATCTTCATTGACCGAACCGCTTTGGATCATGGTCCAGTTATTAGACCAATTTGCTGTCGGGGTGAAAGGGGATTGTCCTGTTGCCGCTAACTGCGCGTTAACCAGCTCAATGGCTTTGTTGAAATCAACGGAAAGGAAGTTAGGGTAACCAGATAATTCACCGCCAAAGTTGACGACATTTGTCATGTCAGTGTTCATTTGAAGCACCGGCTGGTTAGTTGGGTTTTTACCAAATTCAAAACCATAACCGGCTTGTGAACGTTGCGCATTAAACTCACGTTCTGAGTAGCGCAGACCAAAATCAACTGAAGTTAAGAAACCAGAATCTAATGCATAGTTAAAGTCTAACTTGTAGGCGACAAGATCATTTTGTTGATCGTATGGCCACATACCCACTTCTTTTAAACCCAAGGTCGCGGTATTGGTATAGTCGTTTGAAAAACTGACATCGGCAGGGCTTAAACCATGTAGTTGATAATTAATTGATTCGGCTGAGCGTACTTCATTACCTATATCATCATATAAAACGGCACGAGTGCCGCCGTTGACGAACTCACCATCGGCTTTTGAATAGCTCACATCACCTGCGACAGTTAATGCGCCGCCATTATTCCACTCAATATTGACTGAGCCTGATGTCAGTTCTGAATATTTTGAGTCGTTATCATTGATAACAAAAACGGCAAAGTTATCAGTACCATCAGTTGATACCGTTCCGCCTGTCATAGAACCATTTTCAACAACCGCATCACTAATAGTACCGTTTTTTAATGACTTAACGCGAAAGCCTCGGGCAAAGTTTTCGGAAGTGAATTTTGAATGGAATAAATCACTTTTTACACTGAGATTGTCTGTTGGTTGCCAATGGATAGCAGCCATATAACCATCACGTGTATCATCACCGCCTTTTTGCTGTAACTCAAAACCTTCACTGATTGATTCGGCAGCACCGTCGCCATTGACATCTTTTTTATCGTCGTTGAAACGTAAACCAATGAATTGACTGGCAACATAAGGTTGGTACAAATGGGCATAGCCTAGCGCCACACCGAGTGTATCTTCAAGGAATTTGCCTTGATAGGCAAAGCTAAGACGGTTGCCATATTGATCGGCATCGGAAATCTCATCCGCTCTGTCATTAAAACTGCCGCGAGCATTGATATTAAATGATTGGTCTTTGTCGCTTTTTAAGGGATCTGCGGTTTTTAATTCTACCGTACCGGCGACGCCTCCTTCAATCAGCGAGGCTTTTGGTGTTTTATAGACGGCGGCTTGACTAATTAATTCGGATGGATATTGGTCAAACTCAATCGCGCGTTTACCGCCCGTTGTCACTTGTTCGTGTCCATTAAGTGTTGCAAAGACGAAATCACCATCAAGACCTCGAATATTGAGGCCGCTTGCTTGTCCACCTGTGCGCACTGCGGTCACGCCTGGTAAGCGAGTCAGTGCATCAGCGATTGACTGATCGGGAAGGGCGCCAAGATCATCTGCTGAAATCGATTCAGAGACGGTATCTCCAAAGCGTTTATCATTTAGTGATTTGATGACACTGGTTCTAAAGCCTTTAACTTCAATAACCTCAATAGCAGCTTCTTTTGCTTTTGCTTCCTTATCTGTGGTCACTTCATCTGCCGCATAGGAGTGCATACTGGCACCTGCGGCGATGAGCGCTAAGGTTAGCAAACTGGGTTTAAATCGCATCATATCTCTCTTCCCCTTGGAGTCGCTTTATCGCTTTGTAGAGCGTTTTATCGTTATCACCGCGTTATGTTTGCGGCCTTTTTTTTTGGTATCTGGGCGCTTAATTGACTGCATAAGTGCTGCGTTTATGACCAAATTGTTATGCAACGGTGAAGATACTACTCCCGAGTTTCTTAGCTGAACAACAGAGTGCATACGTATTCAATACCTAGCAGAGTTAAGAATAGACTGTGATAGAGGGTGAACTCAGGGAATAAAATGATTTTATTTTGTAATCAAGTGACTGTTAATAAAAAGTAAATTTCATTGTGATGCCATGTGACTATTGGCTGCATTTTCTGCATACGTATGCAGGTGTATTGAACCTTATTTCCCTCTTCACGTATGCTCGGTAACACAAAAGAAGCCGCGATGACTTTACTCTGCAGTAACAAAACGATAACTGTTTGCTTGAGTGTGTTAGGGAAAGTTCGCTGTAGAATAATGATAAAGGGGCAACAATGAGTGAGTTAACGTGGTGGCGTGGTGCAGTGATTTACCAAATTTATCCGCGTAGCCTTTTAGATACCAATGGCGATGGCGTCGGGGATTTACGCGGCATTATCATAAAGCTGGATTACATTGCGAGTCTTAATGTCGACGCCATCTGGATTTCACCTTTCTTTAAATCTCCTATGGCAGATTTTGGCTACGACATCAGTGATTACCGTGAAGTTGACCCTCTTTTTGGCACTATGCATGATTTCGATGAATTGATTGAAAAAGCCCACGGTTTAGGTATTAAGGTCATTATTGATCAAGTATTAAGTCATACCTCGGACCAACATGCGTGGTTTATCGAGAGCCGCGAAAACCGTACGAATCCCAAGGCGGATTGGTATGTGTGGGCCGATCCTAAGGAAGACGGTACAGCGCCTAACAACTGGCTCGCGATTTTTGGCGGTTGTGCTTGGGAGTGGGAACCGCGCAGACAGCAATACTATTTACATAACTTCCTGCGTAGTCAGCCCGATATTAATTTCCATCATCCCGAAGTGCGCCAAGCTGTGCTGGATAACGTTGAATTTTGGCTTAAAAAGGGGGTAGATGGCTTCCGCTTAGATGCCATTACCTTTTGTTATCACGATGAACTGCTCAGGGATAATCCGGCAAAACCTAAGGATAAACGTCAGGGCCGTGGTTTCAGTGAAGATAACCCTTACGCATATCAATACCATTACTACAATAATGACCGTCCGCAAACCATCGCTTTTATTGAAGATTTACGAAAGCTCATCAATCGCTATCCCGGAGCGGTGACCTTAGGCGAAGTCTCTGCCGAAGATTCTTTGGCTGTAATGGCTGCCTACACTAAGGGCGAAGATCGCCTGCATATGGCCTACAGTTTTGAGCTGCTGACTGATGATTACAGCGCAAGTTATATTCGCCAAACCGTAGAGGCTTTGGAAGCGAGCATAGGTGATGGCTGGCCATGTTGGGCTATCGGCAATCATGATGTGCAGCGTGTAGCGAGTCGTTGGGGGCAAGGTAAGCAGAATTCAGACATGGTCAAAATGCTTAATGCCATGCTAAGTTCGCTGCGCGGCAGTATATGTAGTTATCAAGGTGAAGAACTCGGTCTAACCGAGGCGCCAATTGAATACCATGAGCTGCAAGATCCCTTTGGCAAAACATTTTGGCCTATGTTTAAGGGGCGTGATGGTTGCCGTACGCCAATGCCGTGGCAGCAAGGCGCTGACTTTAGTGGTTTTAGTGATGTTTCTCCTTGGCTGCCAATTGCACCTGCGCACCAAGCGTTAGCTGTGGATGTACAAGAATCTGATGCTGATTCTATGCTCAATGGTTATCGACGTTTTCTGGCTTGGCGTAAGTTACACCCAGTGTTAGTTGAAGGTGATATTAAATTTGTTGATACAAAGGAGCCCATTTTGGCCTTTGTTCGCACCTTAGGCGATATAAAAGTGCTCGTGGGATTCAATTTAGGTGATACCGAGGTCGAGTTTGATTTCTCTGCATTTGAAATCAGTGAGTCGTTGACGGGACACGGCCTTAAAACCGCACAAATAGAACACAATCAGCTGAAGTTTTCGGCATTTACCAGCTTTTATGCAATGTTAAAGTGAAAATGATTCATTTTTATTCGGTTGAAGTGTTATAGATACGGGATCCCAAGCCCACAGTTCGATATAAACCCGCCCACGGGCACCATGGGGAATGTAACCTTAATTAGTTCCTGATAATAAAAACATACAGAGAGAATAACTATGGCGTCATCAATTAATACCGGTAGCTACACGAGCAGCACTGGCGAAAATGGGTCGGGCAGTTATCGTTTTGCCTTGATCTCATTGACTTCACTGTTTTTTATGTGGGGTTTTATCACTTGCTTGAACGATATTCTGATCCCGCATCTTAAAGCGGTGTTTTCACTGAATTATACTCAAGCCATGTTGATCCAGTTTTGTTTCTTCGGTGCTTATTTTCTAGTCTCAATCCCTGCGGGTAACTTAGTGAAAAAGCTGGGTTATCAAAAGGGAATTGTTTCTGGTCTCGTGATTGCAAGTATTGGTTGTGCGCTGTTTTATCCTGCGGCGGCCCTCGCTACTTACAACTTGTTCCTCGGTGCATTATTTGTTTTGGCATCAGGCATCACAATCCTGCAAGTGGCAGCCAATCCTTATGTCAATGCCTTAGGCAGTCGCGAAACTGCGTCGAGTCGTTTGAATTTAACGCAAGCGTTCAACGCCTTAGGCACAACGGTCGCGCCGTTTTTTGGTGCTATGTTAATTCTTTCTGTTGCCAGTTCAGTATCTGGCGATTTAGCCCAAGCGAGTGCTGAAGCAGAAGTAGTTAAACTGCCATACCTGTTACTTTCTGGCGCCTTGGCAATTTTAGCGCTGATTTTTGCGAAGTTAGATTTACCTGTGATCCGTGAGCATGATGAAAGTGTTCAAGGTGAAGTTCAGACCCATCTAGGTAAAACCAGTGCCTTACAAAGCAAGCACTTAGTGCTCGGCGCTGTGGGTATTTTCGTGTATGTCGGCGCAGAAGTGTCTATCGGTAGCTTTTTAGTTAGCTTCTTAGGTGAAAGCCATATAGCGGGTATGCCAGAAGCCGAAGCCGCCCATTACATCGCCTATTATTGGGGTGGTGCTATGGTGGGACGTTTCATTGGCTCTGTGGTGATGCAAAAAGTACCAGCAGGCTCAGTGCTTGCATTTAATGCTTTTATGGCGGCGCTACTTGTGGTTGCAGCGATGACAACCAGTGGCAGCATTGCCATGTGGGCAATCCTTGGGGTGGGGTTATTTAACTCGATTATGTTCCCAACGATCTTCAGCTTAGCGCTTCGTGATTTAGGTCCACACACTTCACAGGGCAGTGGCATTCTGTGTTTGGCGATTGTGGGCGGCGCGATTTTACCTTTATTCCAGGGCATGTTAGCGGATAACCTTGGCGTTCAGCTCGCCTTTATTCTGCCCGTGATTTGTTATGGGTTTATCCTGTTCTACGGGGCTAAAGGCTCAAAAATGTAATGGATTAAACTGACTGTGGCAAAAAGCGATCTTAGGATCGCTTTTTTTATGGCTTTAACCTTAACTCGGCGCCAGCGTGCTTGCGTATTAGGGCCTGACCTCCTATGATCCTCCGGTTTTATCATTCATGGTGACCTTTTAAATGTTGAATTCTCCGCTTTCTGCCAGCTCGAACGAATTAGTGATCAGTATCTTAACTATGGTGCTGAGCCAAGGAAAACCCTTAGATCGGGCCTATTCTCAGCATTTTTCTGGGTTGCAATTAGTACCCGCCGAGCAGGCGCGTATCGCATTGACGACGGGGGATATCCTACGTCGTTTAAATCTATATTGTTATCTGGCGGAAATCAGCCCAGATGAGATGGAGCGTTTTGGCTCTAAATTGCTTAATGCTTGGCATTTATTCCACGGGCTTGAACTGCCTAAAATGCAATATTCGCTGCAAGTTGATGAGGTGCGTTTAGCTGAGCGTATCGAGCAAGCGAAAACTAAGCCTGTACTGTGGGACGGTTGCCCTGAGTGGCTCGATGTTATGGGCCGTGAGCAACTAGGTGAGTCTTGGGAAAAAGAGCGCGCCGCGTTAAGTACAGCGCCGAAACGTTTTTTACGCGCTAACGGCCTTAAGGTGACTCGTGATGAACTGGCCGCTAAGCTTGCTGCCGAGTTTGTGAGCACGCTCTGTGTTGATGGGGTTGATTCCGCCCTTGAAGTGACCTCCGATTCTGCCTTGTTCCGTACCCAAAGCTTTAAAGATGGCTTATTCGAGCAGCAGGATGCGGGCTCTCAGCGCGTAGCTGCGGCGCTTGATGCCAAGCCGGGGATGAAAGTTATTGATGCTTGCGCGGGTGCTGGCGGCAAAACTTTACATATAGCTGCACAAATGCAGGGTAAAGGACGCTTGTTGGCCATGGATGTGGAGCAATGGAAACTCGACAAACTTAAGGAGCGTGCCCGTCGTAATGGGGCACACAATGTCGAAACCCGTGTTATCGCCAGCAGTAAAACTATAAAACGCTTAAAGCTCAGTGCCGATAGGGTATTGCTTGATGTGCCTTGCTCTGGTTTGGGTGTATTAAAGCGTAATCCCGATGCAAAATGGCGTGATACCGTAGAGCGTTTACCCGTGTTAATGGAACTGCAAAAACACATTTTGAACAGTTACAGCCGCATGGTCAAAGTCGGTGGCATAGTCGTCTATGCGACTTGTTCTATCTTCCCTTGCGAGAACCGCGGTCAAGTGGATGCGTTTTTAGCCGAGAACCCCAACTTTCGCCTGATTGAGGATGAAAGTATCAGCCCAGCCGATAGCGGCTTTGATGGCTTTTACCTTGCCAAACTTGAACGTATTCAAGAATAAAGCCTTGCAGTTAAGACTAAAGTAAGCCCTTTATTACATTGGTAAAGGGTTTACTTCATTAACATTAGTGCCTAGAATTTCCGATAAGTTATAAATATTTAACATTGTTAATCAGTATTTATATTGCAACTTTGCTCTTAAGGAAATTATGGCGTACGGCGTTAACCTTCCAGATCTGCTCGATCATGCAGACGTTAAACTCGCCCACAATGTCAGCATAGCTTGTTATAACAGTATTCTTTCTATGCTGCTCAATGGCGCACCGCTACATGAAATCTTGCACGCCTTAGTCTTAAAAATCGAAGCTCAAAAAGTAGGAACTAGAGGGTCTGTGTTACTGCTCAGTGTTGACGGTAAACGTTTGTTATTAGGTGCGGCCCCCAATTTACCCGACAGTTACAATCAAGCCATTAATGGTGTCGAAATTGGCCCCAATGTGGGTTCTTGTGGCACGGCTGCCTATTATGCGCAGCGTGTCATCGTTGAAGATATCGCTCAACATTCTTACTGGGTTAATTATAAAGAACTGCCATTACGTGCAGGTCTTAAATCTTGTTGGTCAGAACCTATCAAAGATACTCATGGCAAAGTGCTAGGCACATTTGCCATGTATTATGATACGATAAAATCCCCAATAGAGCAGGATTTAGAGCTCATTTCAGAGGCGGCAAGACTGGCGAGTTTAGCCATTGAACGCAGTCGTGCAATGGGATTTCAGCATTTAGCTGTGAAAATTTTTGACCGGTTACCCCTTGCTCTGGTTATTTCCAATTCTGACGATGCAGTTCTCTATGCTAATCCCGCTTTCAGACATATAGTTATTCCTCAAGATACTGATATAGCTAACTTTCACCCTAAGATTTTTTTAGCATCATCCCAATCTAATGAATTAGTGGGGTTATTTGAGCATTTAGCTCAGGACAGAATGTGGCAGGGTGAGTTGGTGGGTCTTAGGGGAAATGGCGAGGAGTTTTATCTTGACCTTATCGTCACAACCTTCCGAGAGTCCAATGGTCAGCAACCCTGTTTTGCATGGCTATTTTCAGACATTAGTGAACGTAAGAAAGCGGCGCAGCTGATTAAGTATCAGGCCAATAATGACTCTCTTACGGGACTTGCTAACCGCAATGCGTTATTCAAGCAGATCCAAGCATTAATTACTTCCGACAGTTTGACTCCCGGCTTTAGTTTTATGTTGATGGATTTAGATAACTTTAAGCAAGTCAACGACACCCATGGCCATGACAAAGGTGATGCACTGTTAGTGCAAGTAGTTAAACAGATCAGCGAGTGTGTCGATGACACTATGGTGTTTGCACGCTTAGGAGGGGATGAGTTTGCCTTGCTATTACCTGGGGTTGTTAACCAGAAAGAATTGGCACAAATTGCAGATACAATTAACAAAAATGTGGCAAAACATTATGTGCTAGCCGATGGAAAAGGCGTTTATAGCTCGGTAAGTATAGGGATTGCACGTTTTCCTGAAGATGCCCTCGATCTTGAACAGTTGTTAAATTGTGCCGATCAGGCCATGTATATTTCTAAGGCAAATGGTCGCAATCGATATCATTTTTTTACTGAACAAATGCAGCTAAATGCCGAGCGTGTTGCTAGCCTTCATAATCAACTTAAGCAGGCATTAGATCAGCATACCTTCGAGCTTTATTACCAACCCATAGTCAATGCGACCACAGGCTTGATTGTCCGTGCTGAAGTGCTGCTGCGCTGGCAGCATGAGGGAACGTTTATTCCACCCGATGAATTTATTCCCATCGCTGAGAACAGTGGTTTAATCGTTGATATTGGTCGAGATGTTCGCCTTGGTGCTATGCAGACTATTTTAGAGATGCAGGAACGAAATTGGCCCATTAATTTATCGGTGAATGTCTCGACTTTTGAGTTTTGGTCCCATGAACTACAAGATGCCTTTGTGGAATCCTTTGCTGCGATTATCGAGCAACTTGAGGTAACAGATTTCCCTTATGATAGATTAACCCTTGAGATCACTGAATCTTTGCTGATGAAGCAGCATACGTATCTTATTGATGTGCTTAATGGTTTGCGGGTTAAGGGGATAAAAATTTCTTTGGATGACTTTGGCACTGGCTATTCGTCCTTATCCTATTTGGCTAATTTCCCGATCGATCAAATTAAAATCGATAAGAGCTTTATCGACAGATTAGATGAAGGCAAACGTCACGAAGCGTTGGTGGAGGCCATAGTGCGTTTAAGCCATGCGTTAGATTTAACTGTGACGGCAGAAGGGGTAGAAACTGAGTCCCAGCTTAAATTTGTAATGGCGAATCATATTCAAGAAATTCAAGGCTATTTATTTTATAAGCCTATGCCCAAAGCTGCATTCTTTGCGCTGTTGGCAAAGCAAGCTGAGCTGCATTAGGTTCTTGGTATTGGAGCTTTGATGTTTGACCTAAATATGAGGGCGGCTTAACCTGCGACAGCCTGATTGATATATTGGGTTTAGATGTAAGTTAATAATCCAATATTTAGGAATATAGTGTTGAAAGATAACAAATAAAAAGAGCGCCTCGGCGCTCTTTTTATGACTGAAAACGGATGCAGTACTGAGTCAGCTTGATGAATGTTAAGATTTAGCGGTTATCTGGCTGTTAATCACTAGACTCAAGTATTCAGTAAAATCGTGACCGTGATTTTGCAGCATTTTGGGGAACATAGAAATCGGCGTAGAACCTGGGAAGGTATTGATTTCATTTAGTAAAATTTCATTATCCGCGGTTAAGAAAAAGTCGATGCGCGACAGGTGACGCAATTTCATACCTTTAAATGCTTTGATTGCATAGGCGCGGATTTGTTCACTGATCTCAGCTGACACATGCTGTGCCACCACATCGGTGCGTGCTTTACTGTTTTTGGCGTATTTCTCATCGAAGGTGTAGAAGGTGTTGGTATCACAGATGATTTCACCTGGTACTGTCGCCACCACTTCACCGTTGTATTCGTATACTGCGACTTCTAACTCACGGGCTTTAATGGTTTTTTCAACGATAACATAGGGCGCATAGCCGAAAGCATCTTTAAGCACGCCAGCGACTTTATCGCTGTCATCGACTTTATAACAACCAACAGAGGAACCCTGGGAGGCCGCTTTGACGAAGATGGATCCCCATAATGCTAATGCGGCTTGGGTTTGCTCTATTGCTGCATCATCGAATTGGTTTAGAAAAATATACGGGGTATTCGGAATACCTAAGGCAGAGAACCACATTTTAGCGGTGATCTTATTAAAGCAGTTACTGCTAGCCTCGGATTCACAGCCAAAATAGGGCAGTTGGATCAAATTAAAATAGGATTGAATGTCACCTGTTTCGCCGGGATAGCCATGGATGCAGGGAATGACGTAATCGACCGGCCATGGGGCTTTGCTCTCATCGCGGAAGCGAATTTCGCGGCTATTGGTCAGTTCACAATCATCACCCGCAGCGGTGCGGTATTGACCAAATTTATCCAGTTCGACACGCAATACACAAAACTGTTCGGATTTTGCCAGTGAGGTTTCAAAATAATTGGCCGACATGAGTGAAATATCGTGTTCGGCACTTCCGCCGCCGCACAGCAAAAGCAGGTTGATCTTAGACATTGTGAGTGATTCCTCAAAGTGAGCAAAATCGGATGACATCGGCCTGTGGCAATACGAATATCATCCTATAGTACAGCCGCTGTCATCTTAGTTTTCTTGACCCTATGAGTGCAAGGTTTTGCTGACTGACGGCTATTAAGTGGTGAATTTTAACGCATTACATCGCATTGCAAATATGGGCTTGTTCCTTTGTCGGGTTTATTTTGATTTTTGTGGCGTGAGATGGCAATGTCGTTGGACTATTACTTCGTCACCGTCATCTAAACTGTGCAACCCAGTACGAGTGACATTGACTTTAGGCAGATTACAGCATGGTATCTCATGGTGAATAAAAACATTCGGTTAGCCCGCTTAAAGGATACAGATAGTGTGCAGGTATTACTTGAGCAACTCGGTTATTCTTTGCCCCATGCCGCTTTAGCCCAGACGTTAAGCCAATATCAGCATGACTCTTTGCGCCGCAGTGATGAATTACTGGTGTATGAGCAACATAATGCGCAGGGTGACCTGCAAGTTGTCGCTGTGATGGCCTTAATGTTCTTTGATTATTTCCCCGCCTTGAGTCGTATCTGTCGTATAACCGCAATTGTGGTGGATGCCGACATGCGGGGTCAGGGCGTTGGCTCTCAGTTGATTGCCTTTGCGAAAGAAAGGGGAAAGCAAGAGAATTGCCAGTTACTCGAACTCACTACATCGATGCAGCGCATTGCCACACAGCAATACTATGAAAGTATAGGGTTTACCAAAACATCCTTTCGCTACAGCTTAGTTTTGAGTGAACCAAACGGCTAATTCTTGGCTCGAGCGAGCATAATCAGATCCGTTGTCCTTGTGCCTTCGGGTACCGGAAAAACGTTGCGGGTGACATTGATAATTTCAAATTGATTTTAGCAATTGATATTGCTTGGCCCACCACCGATATTCAGTCATCCGAATTTGTACATTAATACAAAAGATCAGAGTAAATAGTTCAGATCAAAACAGATGTTTAGCCCTAAGTTATAGGCATGATTTTTATGTAAATTCACCATTAACTCGACATCCATCAGTTGCGCTAAGGTCACTGGTCTCGCTTCCCAGCGCGGTGCGTGGCCAGCATCATTACAGTGTGCTAGGTATAAACGTCGCGTACTTTGATGTATGCCAAAATACGTCATATTACAACGCTGGCTAATCGTTAAATAGGGCTCAAAGTCGAGTGCATATACCTGCATGTCTTGAAATACTGACCACTGGATATAGCGGGTTTTTTCATAATAACGTTTAGGTAAAGCGGCATCTGGTGCTATGGCGTCAAACAAGGAAATAACGGCTTGTAGATCCTTAAGTGTAATAATGTCCTTTTTAATCAATGTTTAAATCCTTAGTTTCATGGTTAGAGTAAATCTAAAAGTCATATCTTAAAATGTAGTTCCTAAAGTGTTCCCCATTGACCACAAAGCTTCATTCACCCCCAAAGGCGGTCGGCAAGACCCGATGCGCGTTGGGTTGCTTGGCTACTGGCCCGCTCGAATACGTGCTGGGTGCCTAAGCAGGTAAAGTGGACTTTAGCGCGGGTGATGGCGGTGTAGACCAACTCTTTGGTCAGCAGTTGCCACTGGGCTAGGCTGGGGCTCGGCGGCAATACTAAGGCCACACGGCTAAATTCGCTGCCTTGGCTCTTGTGTACTGTCATGGCGTAACAGGTTTCATGGCTTGGCAAACGGGCTGGCAAGACTTTTAACAGGCTGCCATCGGCCTTGATAAAGTGCGCCATTAAACGTTCGGGTTTATCTTCATCCTGCAAAATCAATCCGATATCACCGTTAAACAGGCCTAAGTTATAGTCATTGCTTTGGATGATAATGGGCCGACCCAGATAAAACTCCTGTAGCGGTTTAATCAGCTTGGCATTGGCCAGTGCTTGAGTCACAAATTGATTAATACCTTCAACCCCATAATCGCCCGAGCGCATAGCACATAGAATACGGTACTGGTTAAAGCGTTCAATGATGTCAGCTGTGCTTGGACGCTTGCTTAAATCACTATTACTCGTATCGCTATTCAAGGCGCTGAGATAAGTGCCATATTGCTGGCAGGCTTGCTCTAGAAGTGAATTGAGTCCCATATTATTAGCAGGCTCGCTCACTTTGGCTTGGGTTTGGCTTACGACCATACTGTGTTCTAACCAGCTCAATTCTGCAGGTCCCTGTTGCCATACCTGCAAAATACCTTGAAGATCTGCGCGATTGACGGCACTGGCGAGCAGTCCAATCCCTGCATCGCCTTTAAATCTGTGGCTGTGCATTAGCATACATAAGCTATCGCCAAGTTTAGGGGCGTCGCTGATATAGGGCGTTAACTCAAAACCCGTTAAAGCACTCAGACGCTCGGCTTGTTCCTTGGAATAGCGCATTTGCCACAGAGCAGGGCTGCTTGAAGCTATGTTGTTCTGAGCAAGGTTATTGGGATCTACTGGTATTTTAAGGCCCGCACAAATATCGGCGAGCACAGCGCCAGCCTCAACTGAGGCGAGTTGGTCTTGATCGCCGAGTAAAATCAAACTGGCGTGCTCGGGCAGTGCGCTGAGCAATTTATACATCATGGGCAAATCGACCATAGAGGCTTCGTCGACGATTAATAAGTCGAGCCTAAGCGGATTACCTTGATGGTGGCGAAAGTGCGGCGAATTGGGGATCACCCCAAGCAGCCTGTGTAAGGTTGATGCCTCCTCTGGAATACGTCCCAGAGCCGTTAAAAAGTCTTGGCTATTTCTATTGCGAGCTTCATCAATAACATTAGCATGGGCGCTGAGTTCCTTCGCCAGACGCGCTTTTGAGGCTTTGATTGATTCGCTTAAGCGAGCCGCCGCTTTTCCCGTTGGCGCGACTAAACGGATTTCCTGCTGTGATTCCATTTGTAGCAATAACAAAAGCTTAGTCACAGTAGTGGTTTTGCCCGTACCTGGGCCGCCAGTGATCACCGACAGTTTTTTACCCAGCGCTGTGGCCGTGGCGACCTTTTGCCAATCAATGGGTGCTGTGTCTTCACTGTTAGTGAGTACATTGGTAGTGAGTGAATGGGGATCGCTCACAGTGGTAGGGAACAGTTGATCTAGCAGTGACCTCAACTTAGCGATTTGCGGTTGCTTTTGGTGGTTTGCTTCTTCAGATAATTGCCTAGATACGCTTCCGGACAAGCGGATTAATGAGGCGGCGACTGAGGTTTCAAATTGATGATAACGTTGTAAATAGAGTATGCCATTATCAAAAATAAGCGGTTTGTTACTGCCCGCTTGGCCGACGGCATCAAAGGTTTGTAAGGTCTCAGTGAGCGCTTCGAGGCTTAAGGTGATTTTACAATGGCTATTTTGTTCGGCCATGGGATTAAGTGGCACAATATGGGCGAGCACTAGACAACTGTGCTGTGAAGATAATTGCTGGCTTAATAGCGCACACAGCAAAATAAATAAGGGATGTTGGCTGTCGCCTGGATGTAAGAGACTCATTTCGAGTGCGAAATGCCGATCGAGTGGCGTGAGCAGTCGTTCTTGCTCCCACTGTTTCAACAGCTCTGGTAGCGGCGCGGTAAGCTGGATTGCGCCATGATCTATCCATTTCGCGGCTGTGAGTGAATGTGCATTTAGCCCTTGGGTTGAGCGCATCATGCCGTGACTCCTGTATCGATTGCACCAGCTAATCTGCTGTGAAATAAATTGTCATTAAAAAGTGAATCCAGCGCGAGAATAAGTGCCTTCGGCGGCTTGTCGTAGTAAATACCGTAGCCGGGATACTGAGCCGACATACCCCGTAAGAACAAGTAATAACAACCGCCGATATGGCTTTCGTAGTCATAACTTGGCAGGCGTAAACTCAAATATCTGTGCAGCGCCAATGAGTAGAGGATGTACTGCAAATCGTACCTGTGATCAGTTATGGCATTTTGCAGCGCGCTTTGATGATAGGCATTGATGTTGTCGCCTAAATGATTCGACTTATAGTCGGCGATATAATATTGACCTTGGTATTCAAAGGTTAAATCGATAAAGCCTTTGAGCATGCCCTTGAGATCATCAAACTTAAGTGTCGACTCATAGCCAAATTGCTGCAGTAGCGCATTGAGTTCAGTATCTTTAAGTTCGCTTAAGGGTAAATAAAACTCCATTTCGACTAAGGTATTCTGTGGCGATAACTTGGCTAAGCACAGATCTGGATGAGCAGGTTTGACGGCGCTTACGGCGCTTACGGCTCTTACATGGCTAGTGACCTGCGACGCTAAGGCATGCGGTATCGCGCAAAGCGGTGCATGCAGCACATCCAAATACCAAGTATGTAATATTGTTTGCCATTCGGGCGCGATACCGTATTGCAGCATGGCTTTAGGCAATTGCAGCGGTAAGTCGATTTCTGCCTGCGTAAAATCAATCTCTTCTAGCACTAAATGCATAAAGCTACCGGCATTGGCGCCGCGTTCAAAGTTAAAGCGATTGAGCATGTCATCCTGCAGATCATGACTTGCCTCATCAGGAATAGAGAGTGTTTGCGCAGCCGTATATTCAAGCGTACCTAATATTTCATCGTCGGCACCCGGAGCGGCTTTACCATGGCTGGTATTTTTAACTAGGCCTGAATAACTGCCGACTCGCCACGGCGTGCTGTATTGGCGGGTTAAGGTTTTCGCGCTAAGTATTTGCGCTATGTCTTGGCTTGAGGGCAATGGGCGCTCGTCTATGTCATCGGGCACCTTATCAATACTTATGGCTTCCACATCTTGAGCGAGCTGCTGCGCAGCATTGCAGATACGGGCAAAGTCACATTCTGAGTCGCCTATGCCGAGCAGATAGCCGATAGCGGTTTCATGCAGCTGACTTTTAAGGCCATTTTTAAGCTGACGACTGTGGTTGGCGATATACAAGTAACACAAATACACAGGGCGAGTGAGCGCCACATACAAAAGGCGCAAGTCTTCGGCTAAGGTTTCTTGCTTGGCGCGCTCCCAACCTTCATCCGTGCCTTCGATATCCCATACTAGCTCTTGCTCACCTGCATCGTTAGTTCTGTGGTACAGCATAGGCGTCGGGCGGCGGCGATTGTCACGGGCTAGGCTGACAAAGGGCACAAAACACACGGGATACTCAAGGCCCTTACTCTTATGGATAGTCACAATTTGCACCAGATTCTGCTCGCTTTCAAGACGCAGCTGCTGTTCATCTGTGCCTGTGTTATCAATCAGTTGCTGTTCATACCAATTGAGCAGGGCGCTAATACCATCAAGTTCGGTGGCCTTTTGCTGTAATAGCTCGGCAAGGTGGCGAAAATCCGTCAGGCGGCGCTCACCGTTTGTGGCATCTTGCTCTTGAGCATCTACCTCAGCACTGGCGGTGTGCAGTAAACGGTCAATCAGCTTAGTGCTATTGGCAAGGCTTAATAGCGCGGGCATGATGCCGCGTTTTTGCCACACTTGGTGCAAGTTAAAAAACTGCTCTAATAACAGCTGTCTGTGCTCTTCATCTTGGTTAAAGGCATGAATTTGCTCGGCGCTGTAGCCTAATAATGCCGTGGCTAGGGCGCTGCGCAGTGCCCGCTCATCCTTAGGATTCGCCAGAGATCGTAAAATTAACGCCATTTCCCGCGCTTCAAGGGTATCGAATACACTGTCGCGACTTAAAAACACTGCGCCTATGTGGCGTTTACTCAATGCGGTTTTCATCACCGCCGCCTCGTTGCGATCCCGCACTAAGATAGCGATGTCTTTAGCGATTAAAGGCCCTTTCGGGCTGTGGCATTCGCCATTGGCCGCATCTGTCAGTAAACGGGTGATCTCCGCTGCTGCATCTTCGGCGAGCAAGTGTCTTGCGGTGGTTTTGTTGAGGCCGTTTTCTGCGCTTTCGCTTAAGAGTCTTAATCTTAAGGCGGCAGGATTGGCGGTTTTTTCAGTGAGGGTTTTCCCCTTGGCACTGCTGGGCGTTTTCACGCTATCAAAGGGGATCGACTGACTGATAAACGGATCGTGATGCTGGCTAAACAGATGGTTAACCCCAGCGACCATGTTTGCGCTTGAGCGGTAGTTGGTATCCAGATGATAGTGGGCCTGCGTATGATGACGGGCCTCAATATAGGTATGGATATCGGCGCCGCGAAAGGCATAAATGGCCTGTTTAGGATCGCCAATCATCAACAGAATGAGCTTATTTTCAGTAGCGTCTACACCTTGCTTTTCAAACGAGTAGCGGCCTTGGTAGATGCCAGAGAAGATCGCAAATTGCAGCGGATCGGTATCTTGGAATTCATCAATAAGCGCGACGGGGAAACGTGTTGCCACGGCTTTGGGCAAGGTTTCATTATTGGCATGTAGCGCGCTTGCTAATGTCGTGAGTAAATCATCTGGGGTCAGCACGTTTTTTTGCTGCTTTTGCTGGGAAAATCGCTCGCTTATGCCAAGTTTCGCACTATGTAAAAACGCTGGTTTAATGGCGGCAATCAATGTAGCGAGCTGCTCCATATGATCCATCAGCGGCGCTTCGCTCACGCTTGGGATCACGCCGCCCTTGTTGAGTTTTAACTCAGACAGCGATAAGGCTTCTAATTCTTTCAGTGGCGGCAACCCATGCCCGAAGGCGAGCCAGTTATCTAGTGCATCGAACATGGCGGCGAGCTTGGGGTACTTATCCGTTGCTTTGCCAAAGCGGGTACCATTCAGCGGCAAACTGTGTAGCAATGCCAATAAGCCATCGCGTCCCCTTGGCCAAGCTAATTTAAAGCGCTCTAAACTTTGGCGTAGTGACAGGGCTAAGGCATCAAACTTAAGCGCGGGTTTCAAAAGCTTTGCTTGACTGGCGCCAAGGAGCGGTCGCAACTGTTTGACTAAACCATCGGGCTCGCCAAATTCCTTGGCAATGATTTGCGCTAAGTAATCGGGCAGCGGATAACAGGCCTCACGCCAAAAATCCCGCACCGCATGGTGCAAAAATTCGCTGTCGTCCAAGGTAAAGTCCGATTCGAACAGCAAGGAAGACTCAAAGGCGAGATCCGATAAAATTCGCTGACAGAAACCGTGAATGGTAAAAATCGCCGCTTCGTCGAGTGATTTAAGGGCGAGATCGAACCGCCGCAGGGCAATGGCGCGATCACTCTCTGGGGTGTTGTCATACAATGCCTGCACAAAGGGGTCGGCAATCGTTAGTCCTAAGAAGCACTTAAAGGCGACTTGAATACGCCGGCGAATACGATCCCTTAGCTCTTCGGTGGCCGCATTGGTAAAAGTTACTACGAGAATTTGTTCGCAGGTGAGCGGTGCAGGAATGCCATCACCAAGTAATAAGCGTAAGTAAAGACCTGAAATCGTGTAGGTTTTACCTGTGCCTGCGCTGGCCTCAATAAGACGACTACCGCCAAAGGGCAGAGTGAGAGGATCAAGCGCTTGTGGTGCTGAATGTAACGCTGCTGCGTTTAACTGCATCTGTTCACTCATGCTTGCTCTCCATGTGCGCTATTGCGGTTCAAATGTGGTGCGAGAGCTTGTGTGTCAGTCGCGTGTTCATTAGCAGGGCCTTGGCTCATGCCATCGTTTAGCGCAAATTCCTCAAGCTGAGCCAGCGTGTCTTTGAGATATAAACTCACCATAGGGCGATAGATACGCTCGGCTAATGCACTAAAGCTATCCTCAGAGAAATCCCGCGGGAAACTGAATAATCGCTGGTAATGGGGTTCGTTCCCTTCACCCAATTGACTCTGCTCATCTAACCATTCGGGTAATGCTTGCTGCAAACGCTCATCGTGCTCACCCTCGCAGCTGACGTAGGCCAGTGACGTGCGCGGCATAAAACACAGTGGGTGTTGTTGGCCTTGGTAAAACAACACTAACAAATCGGCCAGTAACGCATGGGCGCGCTCAGCAGTGATTGGCGCCAAGGCGTGGAAGTGCCCCATGTCGAGTAGATAGCTTGCATGTGTGTGGCCCATTGCCATTAAACACAGGTGGCGAAGGTACAACCTCAGCACATCGCGACCGTGGGCGCTACCAGGACGGTAATTCACTAATCCCTTAGGGCTGATGTCATCAATACGGCCTTGCAGTACCACTTGCTGGGATTTACCCGCCGTGATGGGCAAGTCAAACAGGAGTTTAATATCCGCATGACTACTGGCTTGTTCTCCCTTGAGGAACAAGGTTCTGCCAATCAAAGGCTTAATATCGTGCTGATATTGGCGTAGCAGCAAATCATCGAAGGGCTGCATGGGCAAAGTGCCACTGGCTTTGAGGCGTTTAATCAGCTCGATATCGGGCTCAGTTAGGCCTTGGCCTATGGCATCGTCGAGTAACTGGGCCTGTAACATATAACGCTCTAGGGCATTCAAGCTAAAGGGCTCGTCATTATCATCGGCCTGAATATTAAGGCTGAGATCGACTTTTAACGTACGGTTGAAGAAGTACTGCGCCGGATTTCGAAAGAAACGGATCAGGGCTGACACATCCACTTGCTTGCTTTGCTTACTTTGCTGCTGTTCGTGCTCAGAAGCTGGCTGTGCCTCTGTATCTGGCACTGAGTCTTGTTCATCCGCTTCGAGCATGATGCGAGTTTGCACGCCGATAAAGCGGCCCGCATGTGTGCCCGCAGCGTCCGCATTGGGCGGACACCATTGCAGGCTGTAACTTTGGCCTATGCCCGAGTTATTTTGGGTTCTGCCTGATCCATCTATGTTTGAGCCATCTTTGTCATCATTTTTTACTGTGGCTTGATACAACTTAGGATCGAAGGGTTGCAGTGGCTGGTGGCTGACAATTGCGTTATAGAGGGCTTTTTCGGCATCCTCTGGGTCTATGGGGCTTGAAGCGTTTTGCGATTGAGCCAATAGCGTTTCAGGCAAATAGCACAGCTGACAATATTCAATCAGCTCAGAGACGAGC
The DNA here is from genome assembly GCF_025653365.1 of Shewanella sp. SW32. Lineage (NCBI taxonomy): Bacteria > Pseudomonadati > Pseudomonadota > Gammaproteobacteria > Alteromonadales > Shewanellaceae > Shewanella > Shewanella sp. SW32. The sequence continues at coordinate 87,535 of NZ_JAKKSJ010000019.1, forward strand.
ATAGAGGCGATACGTTCAGAGTTATCCCGTTCGCTGCGGCCAATATAGCTGATATACAGTTGTTCCCGCGCCGACAATAAGGCTTCTAAAAACAAATATCTGTCATCGAGGCGGCGGGAGCGATCGCCTTTACGGGCACCGAAATGCGCCATTAAATCAAAGCCGACGGGATGTTGAACCCTAGGATAAACCCCATCGTTCATGCCGAGTAAACACACGACCTTAAAAGGAATCGAGCGCATCGGCATCAAGGTGCAAAAGTTCACGCTCCCCGCAAGATAACGCTGGCCGACCCGAGATTCGGTTAAGCGTTGATTAAACCATTGCTGCAGCACTTCGATACTGAGGCTCAGTCCGCTTATGCTCTGTTTGGCTAGCGTCTCGAACATACTTGTATCTAACGAGTTTGTATCCAATGGCTTGCCCGCCGATAGTAACTCTTGCTCTAGGACGGCAATGGCATCGCGGATTTCCTGCAATTGTTCGCGCTCGTCTTCATCAGTGTCGTAGAAGGCATCCAGTAGCTCAGTTAATTCAGCCAAACGCAGGGCGCCCACTTGCGGTAAGGCGAGTATTTGCGCCGTTTCATCGAGTACTTCAATAAAATTGAGTAACTTACCTAACGCCTGCGCCGATTGGCCTTCGATGCCAGTCACGATCAGATGGTCTTGGTACAGCGGCGCATCGTCACTCAAGGCGTAGCCTAAAATCAGCCTTTTAATACCAAAGGCCCAGGAGTTTTGCTTAAACGCTGGCACGCCTTGTTTAAGGCGGCTTTGTTCATCGCGGCCCCAACGCACGCCCGCTTCATCTAACCAGCGTCGGATCAGTTGCAATTCATCGTCATCGAGCTGGAAACGGCGCAAAATGGCGGGTACTTCGAGTATGCTCAAAATGTCGGTCAGACCAAAACGACTTTGATTAATCCCAAGTAAATTCAAAAAGCTATTGATGAGCGGTGATTCCTGCGCTGCGCCGCGGTCGGCAATGGCGTAGGGAATGTAATGCAGACCTTGCTTCGCCGAGAAGACGGCATCGATATAGGGCGCGTAGGCGGCGACATCGGGCATCATCACCACTATGTCTTTGGGTGTCAGGTCGGCATGGTTGCTGAGTAACTCAAGCAAGTGATCGTGCAGGGTTTCGACTTCCCGCAGTGGACTGTGACAACTCTTGACTCGAATGGATTCATCGTCGCGCTTAAGCAGGCGTCTGTTCTCGACATTCTGATACAGCTCGGCATCAGGCCCTAGTACTCTGTCTAAGGTTTGCATCTCTAAAATATCGTATTGCACCCCGTGGAGCATGCTGGCATGACTGTGTGGCGAGTTGGGATCGTCACAGGGCTCACAATACACATCGTCGCCAAAGTCGCAGTGTTCGGCGGGGAGCTCAAGCAGCATATCGAGTAATTCACGGCCCATCTTGCCGTTATTGGCAAGCAGCGGGTTACCCACTTCGAGTTTATCTTCCCACAGTTCGGCTAATTGGCGTTTACCCGCATATTGCACCGCCATGCGGGCCCGATTACGGGGATCAACAATGTCACCCCAATAGTGCTGACACGGGCTTAAGCCCAGTACGATCACATCGATACGACCTGCCAGATGGTAAAGTACTTCAAGGGTTTGCGGCGCCATCGAGGAAATGCCAAACACAAATAAGCGTTGTGGCAATTTGGCGAGTGACGTGTCGGGATGATTCAGCGCGGCAATTAAGTCACTGTGCAGGTTGGCCCTGTGGTAATGGCTTTGATTAAGCTCATCACGATTAAAGGCAATCAGTGCGCGCCATAAAATGGGTTGCCAGCGTTGGTCTTCATTCAGCGGCTTGGTGAGTGATTCGGGCTGCTCGTTTTGCTCCCACGCTAAAATCCAATCGGGGCGATACACTAAGTATTGGTCGAAGATATCGGCGATACGGCCACAGAGTTGGTACAGCTTAATGTCGTCAGCCGTCATATCACTGGTGTTGAGATGTTCACTCGTGTCGGCGGTATTTGTGGTGGACCTGTTGTCTAGCGTATTACCTAGATAGTGTCTCAACGGCCCAAAGGCGTCATTTTGCAACATGCGCGGTAAGAGTTGCATCAGCTTCCACGTCATTGCCGCCTTAGTGAAGGCGTTGTCTTTGGGCACATCGGGCAATAAGTCATGGCACAACTGCCAAGTAAAGCTCGATGGCAGCGGGAATTCCAATGCGGCGGCAATCCCATTTTGTTTGGCGATTTCGAGGCGCAGCCAAGTCGACATGCCGGGACTCTGCACCAAAATATGCTCGTTACTCAGTAGACGTGCAAAAGCAAGGGGTTGGGTCAGGTAAGCGGCTAAATGGGCGCAGAGCACTTCCATCTGATTGGACTGGATTAACTTTAGCATGTGCAACTCGGCATGGTGACAGTAAAACAATTCTATGTGTTTGATTTATAAGATTCAACACTATTGCTGCTTCTGTGGAATTAACTCGCAATTTTAGGTGTTTACTGAGCCTTGAACCGATGAAACTTGGCCGGCTAATGCTCAGTTTACAAATGCTAGGCTAGCGTGAACTTCTTTTTCACCTTAGCCCTGAGTAATAACCAATTCAGTTGCTTCGCCGCCGCTTTAAATTTTGTTAAATGCGCTTGGTAGTCATCATTCGGCAAATCTTGATACTTCAGCGCCACATAACTTTGGGTCAAGGTGTGCATTAGCGCACAAAGCTGTGGTGCTCTGTGTTGGTATTGCCCGATAATCTGCTGCGCAAATTGGTTTGGCCCATCACTGTCATTACGCTTAATACCATGGCGGGCGAGGCGATTGCAGACCTGTTGATAGCGAGCGCTGATAGGATCGCCCTGAGTGCTAAAATGTAATAGCCCCGCACTGTAGGCGATATAGAGCACGATAAGGCTGATACATAGCCCCATAAATACCGCGATTTTAGTGTTTGTCACATCACCTAAAATGCCGCTGAGCACTTGATTTTGTCTATCTTGATTGAAACCCAGAACCCACACGCTCCAGTAATAATCTATGCTGGCAAAACGTTGCCTTAACTCATTGAGCCAAGGCATGGATTTAAAGCGTAAGCTACTAAAAGGGCTTTCCTGCAGGTAACTCAGCGCGGGATCAAACTGGGCGTCGAATCCTTGTTCGATTCGATCGGGCGCCACCATAGCAGTCGGGTCGAAACGCACCCAACCTTCACCTTCGAGCCAAACCTCAGCCCATGCGTGGGCCATATATTGATACACGCTGTAGTAACCCGCTTGCGGATTCAACTCACCGCCCTGATAACCCGTAACCATACGTGCGGGTAAGCCTGTGGCCCGCGCCATAACAATGAAGGCTGCGGCATAGTGCACACAAAATCCGGCTTTGTTTTCAAATAGAAAATCATCCACTTGTTGCGGTCCAAGGGGAGGTGGCGTGAGTGTGTAGAAAAAAGGCTCGGTATTAAAGTGGCGCATCATGGCCCACAGTCGTGGCTTAGGCTCGGGATATTGAGTCTTGAATTGCTCGGCCAGTGCCCAAGTTCGTGGATTACTGTTACTCGGCAGTTCGAGGTTAATCTGCCTTTGCCGCGCCGATAGCCTGAGATCCATCTTAGCCTTAGGCCAAGACTCTACTTGATAACTCATTCGCTGATCGATATTGCGCAGCGCCAACAGCCGATAGTCGGGCATATTGACCACGTTATCATCTTGGCTATAGGCCACATCGAGACCAAATAACCACGGCTGGTGGCTCGGCTCAGCAATCACTTGATAACGAATACTATGCTTATCTTGCTTACTTAATGCGATCTCTTGATCTTCACTGCTTATCGGAGCAGGACTATTGCTCATGGGATCACTCATGGGATCAGGATTATTGACCATCAATGCTGGGCTGGGCCGTGAGGGCGGAAACAGCAGCGCATCTTTTTGCAACTGTTTAATCCCCGCTTCTTGGCGCCAAGTGACACCATCATAGTTCTCCATCACGAGGGCACGCCAATATAACTCGGCATTAATGGGCGTTGCATTGGTAAAACTCGCCCTAAAGGCAAGTTCAGTCGAACGGGTAAGCTTACCTATATCACCAATCGCCAGACTATCGGACAAGCCCGTTTGGGCTTCTTTCATGTTGGGCACTAACCAGAGCGGTGCAAGACGCGGTAACACTAAAAATAACAGCAGCGCGAGGGGAAGGCTCTGGAGTAAAAATTTGCCACCGATCCAAGCCGTGTGTTTTAAGGATTGCTTATCTTGATACAAAGTCACGAGCACGCAGGTATTGATCAACGTCACCACGAGCAAGTGCGCGGTATTAAGCAGGGATTGATGGTCGATAAAGGTCAGCGCGATAATAAAATAGCCCGCGAGGACGACAACGCGTACATCCCTTTGATTACGCATTTCAATGTATTTTAAGGCATAACCTAACAGCAGCAGATTCACTAGCGCATTGAGTAAGCCTATTTCCTTTGAGACGAGTGCCAGTGTGGTTGCGGCGCCGATCGCAAGACTGGTCACCAAAAAACGCGGTGGTTTTGCCACTTTGCCGACATAAATCCCCACACGCCACAGCAAACAGATAGCGCAAATGCCCAAAGTCCAAGGCGTGGTTTTATCAAATAGTGGGCTTAATACCGCAATATTGGTGATCAATAACCAAAAAAGTGTCTGGCGGCTAATATTGTCGCCGATTTGAGGTGTCGTGCTATTGGCCGCTAACTTCATACTTGCTTCCTCGAAGTAGGGATATGATGCTGCTTGCGGGGAGCTTGATTCGTTTTTTGTGGCTGATTAGCGGCTGATGACTGATATGGGGGCTTCGCCGTTGAAGGCGCTAATTGTGGATATAAGGCAATGGCTTTTTGACAGGCGATCCTATGGTGATTGCCTATCGCGGGCGCGATCAGAACATCGTCTCCCATTGGGTTTTGCAGATGTAAGCCAAAATACTGCTCAAGTTGCGTGAGTTTATTGACTTGCCAGCTTAGCTGACTCAATTGGATTTCGAGGCGTTTGGTATCGGGTCTGAGCCTTAACCAGACGGGATCACCTTGGGGCTGCTGGAATTCTTTAGTCAGCATGCCGCGACCCTGTGCCCATTGTTTCCATGCCACTTGCTTGAGGGATTCGCCGAGCACATGGGGTTTAAGGCCTTTAAACTCATCAATCCCCGATACATGTTTACCCGCGAGTAACAGGGGATCTTGCTCCGACTGGGTATGATCAGCCTCAAGCTGCAGCGGCGCTTCAATCGGCTGGGCAAAGACTAAGTGACTAATGGCCAAATCCACATGGGACCATGCGCGGCAAAGCCCTAAGGGATAGAAGGATTCAATTTTGAGCCGACCCGGTGACACTTGGCCCCGCTGATGATATTCGAAGGGTACGAGCGCTTGCTGTTCATCTGTGCCGACGTTCTGCACCGTATAAGTGCGATTATGCGGATAGTTAAGTTGTATGTTATGGCCACTATGGTGAGTGTTGATAAGGACAGGAAAAGTTAAGGTTTCGCCCGCATAGACTTCGGGCGGCGTCGTGGCCCGTACATGTAAGCCGGCCAGATTTTTGTAACTGTAGAGAATGCAGGTATTAAAGAGGCTTAGGAGTAAGATGCTGAGGCCAATGACTAAGTTGTTTTGATAGTTAGTACCGAATAAGTATAAGAGTAAAACCAGACCAAGCCAAACTAACCCAAAACCGCTCGGCAGAATAAAAATGCTGCGATGGCTTAAGGTTATTTCGGAACTCGGTGGCAAGCGTCTTGCTAACCAACGTTGCCAAATCGGGACTAACGTCGGAATGAAAGTCGGGAGTATCAGTCGTTTCACTTCTGAGTTATTTCCTTAGTTTAATGGGTTAACTGCATACTTTAGCGATATCTCCTCATTACAGTATCTTGCTACATAATAGGGTTAACGCTGGCGAGAATTCGCTCGGATAAGGCTTCACCCTGTAATTGGCTACTGGTTCTGAGTCTATGCTCCGCTACACAACAAAATACCGCTTGCACATCTTCTGGGACTAAATAATGTCGACCTTCTAAAAAGGCCCATGCCTTAGCCGCTTGTAATAGCGCTTTGGTGGCACGCGGTGATAACCCCACGCTGTCACTTTGGCTACGGGAAAAACTCACTAAGGCCAGAATATAATTGAGTAAGGCATCGGAAGCGCTGACTTTGTCGCACTGCTCTTGCAGTTGCATTAAGGCCATCGGTGTCAGGCATTGGGGCAATTGATCTAAGGTTAAGTGGTTATGATTGCTCTTAAGCATAGCGAGTTCAGCATCGTGGCTTGGATAACCAATAGACAGACGCATCATAAATCTGTCGAGCTGCGATTCTGGTAGCGAAAATGTACCGGATTGATCGGTGGGATTTTGAGTCGCGATCACAAAGAAAGGATTGGGCAATCTGTGGGTGATGCCATCGACGGAAATTTGTTGTTCGGCCATCGCTTCGAGTAAAGCGCTTTGTGTCTTAGGGCTGGCGCGATTAATTTCATCGGCCAAAATCATCTGCTTAAAAATTGGTCCAGGATGAAAGATAAATTGTGCTTGATGTTTATCAAAAATCGATACGCCGAGAATGTCGGCAGGCAGCATGTCACTGGTGAATTGGATCCGCTGATAGCTCAAACCTAAGCTTTGGGCTATACCATGGGAAATACTGGTTTTACCCATACCGGGTAAGTCTTCAATCAACAGGTGCCCACGGGCGAGAATACAGGCTAAAGCGAGACGAATTTGCCTAGGCTTGCCCAGCAATACTTGTTCGAGTTGTTGTAGTAATTCGCTGATCCCAGATAGTGCCACGGGCGACTCCTAATACATTTGGAAGTGTGCTTAAGGTGCATTTGCAAGCTGATGTGCGTTATCACTATGGCGGATCATCGCCCGTATATCCAGTGGCATTTCTAGTGCTAAATCAATTACTCGACAGCATTAGGTTTGGTCTTGAGTGGGCTGGTGGCGCGAATGTAAACCGTTTTAGCCTGATCTTACGTAAGGCACAGTGCTTGGCTGCTGGTGGGGCGAATAAACCAGGATTTAAACAAAAAGCCTTGGACAAAGTCGACACCGATATCCCGCGCAAAGGCTAAGTGAGCTTCAGTTTCTATGCCTTCTAAAATGCACTGTTTGTGGGTCTTTTTGGCAAAGTTGACCAATGCAATTAATAATTGTGCTCCCTCGGGGTGTGTTATGTGCGTTAACCAATGGCGGTCGAACTTAAGATAATCCACGTTCATCATCAGATCGACACTGAGCATGGAGTGGGGCGCACCAATATCATCCAGCGCCACATGTATCTTAGCTTGTTTAAATTGAGTGAATAATTGACTGGCCAGCTGGGCATCGTTAATGCAGGTGTTTTCGATGATCTCGACCGTGACTCGTTCATAGTGGGACAGCAAACGAATGAGCTTGGCGGTATGTGGTCCATCGACGGCGTGGGGATCAACATTGATAAAAATTCGCTGCTGACTCGGCGCATGGATGAGTTGAAATGCCTTGGCTTGATATTCAACTGCAGCGAGTATTTCTGTGGATTCATGCAATTGCTCGAACACAATATTAGGTGCAACCGCATCACCATTAGGCAAGTAAAAGCGTGCTAAGGCTTCATAGCCGTCGATGGCTAAAGTATGAGGATTGACAAAGGGTTGGTATTCGCAGCTAAGGGTTAACGAACTAAGGTTAATCATGGGTGTAATGGGATTCTTAATGCTTTAATGCTAATTATTCGCATTTAATGCCCTTCAGTGCAAACAAGTTTTCGATAAAACGGCGTGATTGCTGAATAATTATTCGCTTTGCTAATTATTTGAATTTAGAGAATATCATTTAGAATTTTTGGTGGTTAAAGCATGAGCGTTACCCTAGGGTATGCTGAAAAGTAGGAACTCGATGCTGCTAAGTATCGAGTTCCTTTTCATGTCGCGAGTTAGTAAGCAAACTTAAGCTCAGCTTCGCTGAATAATGGCTGTGCTTTTTGCTTTTGCGCCTCATAAATCAATCGATAGCTGAGGACGGCTTGAACATATTCACGGGTTTCAGTAAAGGGAATCGCCTCGATAAAGCCCATGGCATCGAGTTTGCCATCAGAGTTTGATAACCAGCGACGCACGCGAGAGGGACCTGCGTTATAGGCCGCCGTGGCGAGGATGCGGTTTTGGTTAAACTCTTTCAACAGCTGGGCATAGTAAGCGCTACCAAGATTGAGGTTAAGCTCTGCGCTGTAGAGATCCTTTGGATCGCTATATCTGGCCCCGTGTTTTTTGGCGGTAGCTTTGGCCGTGGCAGGCATAATTTGCATTAGACCACGGGCACCTACGCCCGAGGTCGCATAAAGATAGAATGCACTTTCGCGGCGGCTAATCGCACGGATCTCATCGATGTTAACCCTATGCTTTTTGCTGGCGTGCTCAAAACCGGCTTGGTGCGCCATAGGGAAGCGTAGAGGAATATCATCCCACAGCTTACCTTGAATACTGGCTTCAACCCCAAAATCGTACCAGCCCTGTTCATGGGCATAGCGTCCATAGCGTGCTCGCATCGTATTGTCACTGCGTTTTAGTAGCGACATCCATTCATAGCGAGCATCGAAATAACGGTCGAGCGCCATTAACTCTTGCACTCTGACAAAGCCGAGATCATCGGTTAACTTTTGGCTATTGGCATCAACAACAGGCTCAGGGCTTTGATTGAGTGATACCGGTTTATTTAAGAACTGCGCAGCAGCAAAACCGTAAAAATTACGTTCATTACTGATTGTCGCGAGCGCTTTTATGGCGCTTTCAGGCGCTTCTTTGGCATTGGTGCGATAAAGCCAGTATTGCCAACGTTCCTTTGCCAAGGTTTCTGGTTGGAGTAGGTTCAAGTAACGGGCAATACTGCGCATGTCGTGATCGCGGATAGCCCATCTTAAACGGCGCTCAAATAGGTCGTCATTTTTCAGCTCAGTGAGCACATTGTCGACATAGTTTTTATAGTTATCATCTTGTTCAATTAAAATGCGGCGAACAAGGTATTTATCTAGCTGCTGCGCTTGTTCTGGGGTAAAACGATGGGCTTTTTGATACCGTTCATACAAATTAATGGCTTGGTCGAGATCCTTACGGGCAAGGCGTTTTAATCCTGCGGCAACTATGTCACCGACAATGGGATTTTTATCTTTAAACTTTTCGGTATGGCGCAGGCTATTGGGATCTTTATAGACGGCGACTAAACGCTTAGCTTCGTTACTATGGGTGGTGATTTTTTGGGATAAAAAACTCAGTAAACTCGTTTCGCCAGCCTCGAAACTCAGCATCATTCGCGCCCATACGACATCTTGTGTGCGTTTGCCCGCTTTGGTCCATGTGTTGAAAAGAGGATCACATTCCTTTGGTCGCGAACCCCCAAATACCCAAAGTGATTGTGCGGCCGCATAAGCCGTTTTTAGATCGCCCTTGGCGAGTTTCGCCTCATAGTAATAACACTGCAGGCGGATGTCGGTAGGCGCTTCTGGGGTGATTGCAAGATAATCATTCCAGCGTTTTTGGCTACCAGCATTGTTTAAATATTTAGACCGTAACCTATTGTACATGGGTGTGGTTTCATATTTTTCAATTAAGGCTTTAGCTGCATAACCCTGTAAGGCATTAAGAGCACCTATGTCGATATCATGATCTAAATAAATCGCGAGCGGATAATTACCTAGTTTTGCCCGTAGGGGTTTATAGGTTGCATAATCTTGCTTCTTCAGGGCTTTTTCGGCCTCAAGAAAGGTTTTCTGCGTTGACGTTAACGCAAGTGCAGCAGGGGCATTCAATGCGCCTGCGAGCAATATTGCACTGGATATAACCACATTTATAACTGCTTTGCACATGGAGCGTTTGCCTCCGGGCATCAAGGTATCAATCGACATGTCCGTATCGATTTGAGGTAATTAATGGGTGTTCAATTCTTGTTATCTATCATTGCACTCGACAGGCTCGAGTTCTGTGTCCTTAGGATCGCGGGTATGCGATAGATTAAGTTCAGCGTCGTCATCCTGAGTGTCGTTATCGTCTTGGGCTTCATTGAGCGCTTTTTCTAGCAGCATTTTATCCAGTTGTTTGCTGGTATCGACCCCGAGCTGCTGCATTAAATGGGCTTGACGCACTAGGTTGCCTTTGCCCGATGACAGCTTGTTCATTGCACTGTGATAGGTTTTCTCCGCATTATCTAAGGCGCGGCCGAGTTTTTCCATGTCTTCAATATAACCACATAACTTGTCGTAAATTCGACCCGCTTGTTTTGCAATGGTTTGTGCGTGTTGATTTTGATATTCGTAGCGCCAAATATTGTTAATTGTGCGCAGGGCTACCAACAAATTCGTTGGACTAACCAACATGATATTCTGCTCAAGGGCAAAATTGACTAGGCTAGGATCATGCTCCAATGCCAGTAAGAATGCCGGTTCGATAGGAATAAACATCAATACATAATCGAGACTCTTAAGGCCATGCAGATGTTGATAATCCTTTTGACTTAAGCCTTTAATGTGACTGCGAATTGAAATGACATGCTCGTTAATGGCCTGTTGGCGCAGTGCCGGATCTTCACTGTTGAAGTAGCGCTCATAACTGACCAACGACATCTTAGCATCGATGACCACGTCTTTATTTTCCGGCAGATGCACAATCACATCCGGCTTAAAGCGCTTACCATTGTCGTCTTTGAGATCTTGCTGGGTATGGTACTCATGGCCTTCGCGTAGGCCGCTTTCCTGCAGGACGCGATCGAGGATCACTTCACCCCAGTTACCTTGCTGCTTGTTATCACCCTTGAGCGCTTTGGTCAGGTTGATTGCATCTTGGCTCATCTTCAGATTGAGATCTCGCAGGTGCTCAAGTTGATGTTTAAGGGCGCTGCGCTCGGACTGTTCGTGGGTGTAGGATTCACGAATTTGCTGTCTGAATCCTTCAAGCTGTTGTTTCAATGGCCCAAGCACGCCTTCGAGTTGGCTGGCATTTTGGTGCTTAAAGTTTTCGCTACGTTCTTCAAAAATACGGTTTGCGAGGTTTTCAAATTGGGTTTGTAAACGCACTTCGGCCGATTCTAAGCTGGCAATTTTATCCTGCAGCGATTCTTGCTGGGCATCGGCCTTGGCTTGAATGGTTTGCTGCATGGCATTGGATTTCGACAGGGCTAATTGGATCTCTAACTGACGGCGCTGGCTATCATTTAATTGCTGCTCTAAGGTGGGAACGCGTTCGGCTAAGGCCTCGGCTTTGCCCAGTTGTTCAATTTTGAGCTCAAGGCGTTGCTGGTATTGACGTAATTGCGCTTCTTTGTCATCGACCAAAATTTGCTGTTGTGCTAAGGATAATTCTGCATCTTCATTTACTTGACGCATTTCTTGCTCAAGTTGGTCTTTGTGTAGTTGCCAGCGTTGGCGGGTGAGTCTTTGATTGAGCAGAGCACCGATCAACAGGCCTAAGAAGGCAATGGCGAGAAGGCCGATGATTTCGGCGACAGAAAAAGATTGAGAAAATGGCATGATCAATAGCACTCCTTTAGCTTTGGCGCTTAGGTTCGCATGCCCCCCAACAGGCTTCAAGCCCTTTAATCAACTATATCTGCGCTTAATGCTTGAATGAGCAAGTCTTATACGTTTAAGGTGAATTTATTCACGGGTGGAAAGTTTTTCTGGCTTTTACCTGTCTATATAAGAGTGAGCGATACAGAAGAGCGCCAGAGAAGGTTTTTATCGCGACTCGGTAGCTTTAATCATTGGATGGTAGAGGTGTCAATTGGCTAAACATTCCCGTTTTACCCCAGGTATTCTTAAAAAAGCGCAGTGGCACATGCAAGACAACCAAGTGACGCCCGAAGCGGTATTTCGCTCGCGTCGGCAAATTGTAAAAGCCATGGGACTCGGTGCTATCGGTGCCAGCGTGCCCGGTTATGTGCAGGCTGGATTATTCGATCTATTTGGCGATCAACCTAAGTCCTCATTTATCACTACGCCACTGACGTTTCAATCCAATAAGCAGTACGGTGACGCCGATGTGTTAACCCCATTTGATAAAGTGACGCAGCATAATAATTTCTACGAATTTGGTACGGACAAGCAAGATCCCTTCAATAATGCCCAAGGCCTTAAAGTCGATCCTTGGCAACTGCGTATCGAAGGTGAAGTTGAACGGCCCATGACTTTAGATTTTAATGATCTGACTAAAATGTTCCCGCTTGAGGAGCGTAACTATCGCCTGCGCTGTGTTGAAGCTTGGTCTATGGTGATCCCTTGGGTGGGGTTCCCGCTGGCGGCATTATTGAAAAAAGTTGGCGTCACCAGTAAGGGCAAGTATGTCGCCTTCGAAACCGCTTTTGATCCCGAGCAAATGCCGGGGCAGAAGAGCCGATTAATGGGGGGAGGTATTCATTATCCCTATGTTGAAGGCCTCACGATAGCCGAAGCTATGAACGATTTAACCTTAATGTCGGTGGGTTTGTACGGTAAAACCTTGCCACCGCAGAACGGCGCGCCCATTCGCTTAGTGGTGCCGTGGAAATACGGCTTTAAGAGCATTAAATCAATCGTGCGAATTCGCGTTATGGATAAACAACCGCCGACCAGCTGGAATCAGCTTGCCTCACACGAGTATGGATTTTATGCCAACGTTAATCCGGCGGTGGATCATCCACGCTGGTCGCAAGCCACAGAGCGTCGTATCGGCGAGGGGGGATTGTTTTCAGCAACCCGCATCGATACCCAGCCGTTCAACGGTTACGGCGAGTTTGTGGCTTCACTGTATGACGGCATGGATCTGAGGAAATACTATTGATGATTGGTTTGTTGTTTGGGGATTCGCTATTAAGCGGGGACAAGCTATGTTGAGATTAACCGCTAAGCACTTGTTTTGGCTAAAGGCGTTATTTCATTTGTTGGGTTTAGTGCCCATCGTCTACCTTGTGCTCACAGTGGTGCTTGGCCGTGCGGGTGGCGATCCCGTGCAGCACATTATTCACTACACAGGCATAGGCGCATTAAATGCGCTAGCGGCGACCTTACTGATCTCCCCGATTGCAAAGTTGACCAAGCAAGGGCTGTTGATGCAGACCCGCCGTTTAGTGGGGTTATATGTGTTTGCCTATGCCACTTTGCATATCTTGGCCTTTTTTAGTTTAGATCTGTTGTTTGCTTGGGAATTATTGTTTAGCGAGGTGGTAAAACGGCCGTATATTTTAGTCGGTGCAGTGGCTTATCTTATCGTCACCGCCTTGGCGATAACTTCGTTTAAAGCCTTGATGCGCAAGATGGGACGTCGTTGGCAAACCTTGCATAATGGGGTGTATTTAGTCGCGATATTAGCGCCAATCCATTTTTACTGGTCGGTAAAATCGGAAATCATCGAGCCAAGTCTCTATATCGTAGGTTTTAGTGTGTTGCTGCTGTGGCGCACGCCTTGGTTTAAACGTCATTTCAGCCGTAAAGTGGCGAACAAAACCGAGCGTAAGCTGACACAAGATAAAGCTTCGATAAAGTCGGTTTAGACGTATGGCGCGAGCAGTAAATCACTGGCTTGATTTATGTTTCTTTGTGCCTAACGTGAGATCTAAAGTATAAAAACAAAAATGCCGAATGAAGATCCGGCATTTTTCGCTGAATATATAGTCTTGCTCAGCTACTTTTTCGGGGTCAGTAGGCAGGACTTAACCTAAACCTTGGGTCGCTGATTTCATTTGAATGAACTCAATTTTATAACCGTCTGGATCTTCAACAAACGCAATCTCAGTGGTACCACCTGCGACAGGACCTGGAGCACGAGTCACTTTGCCACCGGCTGCGGCAATAGCAGCGCAACGGGCGTAGATATCTTCATCGCCAATCGCTAAGTGGCCAAAGCCTGTGCCTAAATCATATTTGTCAGTGCCCCAGTTATAGGTCAGTTCAACCACGGCTTGGCCTGTGGATTCTTCACCGTAACCTACGAAAGCTAAAGAATATTTGTATTCTGGATTTTCAGAGGTGCGAAGTAGTTTCATGCCGAGCACTTCAGTATAAAAAGCAATACTGCGTTCTAAGTTACCGACGCGGATCATAGTGTGTAATAGTTGCGACATAGGTCCTCTCTCTAAATAGATTACGGTGGGGAGTATATCAAAAATGTCTCTGCGCATGACCACAAATCTCATCCATGGTGTTTTTATCACACTTGATCAATTCGATTGGTTAGGATAGGAAACGCTGGCTGTCGACGGGCGAATTTGCGGATTGTGATAAGAAAATTGCCGATAAATTGGCTGTTGCTCACAAAACACAGAGACAAACATGGGATTTTACCGCGAGGTTGACGATAATACAGCCATACCAACTAGGAGAGTGAATGATGAACACCGAAGTTAAAATGGCCTTAGGCACTACAGTTGTAATTGCTTTATTTTTCAGCGCGTTCTTTGTTTCAATGTTTTAACGACTAATATTAGTTTGAGTTAACCCAGCTCCAAGTTAAGCAAAAAAGCCGCTATTGCGGCTTTTTGTTTGTCTGTGATTTAATGCACGTAAAACTTAACAAGGATTGGAAAATGTTGTTTAGCGAAACTGAAATAGCATTAATTGCATCGGCTAAGCGAAAAGTACAGATGGCGCAGAAAGTGCGATTAGCTGTGATTGCATTAGTCGTGCTGGGTACTGGGCTGACGATATCTGGCTTGTGGGTCAATGAATTCGCCATTTATATGGCCTTTGGAATAGTGGTGTTTGCAGTGGCCTTGCCGCAATTTGGGCAAGAGCCAAAATATGAAGAGCTAGTCAGTTTGCTCGAGAAGAAAAGCCAAGGCTAACTGGCTTGGGCTTACTCTTCAGGATAGATTTTTTCTTTAAAGTAGCATTATATTTACTAAAAATGCATTCTCTTTGGTGGGTGAGTGAGTGAGGTGGCTTATATAAGGGGTTAAATTCCATCTCAGTCACAATCATCCTTTACGAAAAATGTAAGTTTTGTAAACAAAGCGCTGTAACGAGCAAAATGTTTAAAAACTTAAGCCCGTTATTCTTTACAAAAAGAGTAGCAAATTAGAACGAGCACTCTATAAGATTTCTTCCCTGAAGGCTTAGCAAGGCGATGGCTTCACTGCGTGAAAACCATCACCCTGCTGAAAGGATGTGAATCGACACCGATTCCGTAGACTGATTTGAACTTCAATTTATGGCTGAACTCTCGCTTGGCGATGGATAGGCTGAAGTTATTTCGACGATGCCCCAAAATGATTTTCGCTGTTCAAAAGATAAACAAGGGGAGTTAAGGCCTGACTATAGAAAAGCTAATGCAAAAGGGCCACGTTCAACCTAAAAGTTATGTCTGTTCTATCTTTTTTCTTGTCCGTCAGCAGACGTGAATGACTTATTAGCATACCGCCAAGATAAATAATATATTGCGTTTTTAAGAAGCCATATGTGCTAACTGTCTAAAATGTGGTAAGTTTTCTGTACTAACAACTTTGACTTTACTTGTATGTCTAACTCTTATATTGAACTTAACCGGCTGTTTAATGAAATACCAACATCTTTAAGTGATGAGAAAGATCTTTCGGATTTTTATTCTCTTGGAACAAAAAATGGAGATTCTTGGGATGACTTATTAAATAAAGACCGAATAATTATTTTGGCTGAGGCTGGTTCAGGTAAAACTGTTGAAATAAGAGAGCAAGCTAAGAAACTCTCAGCAGAGAAAAAGTGTTCATTTTTCATAAAAATTGAAGACATAAAGGATAACTTTGAAGGTGCTTTTGAGTTTGGAGATATATCTCTTTTTGATACTTGGTTGTCAGGTCAAGAATATGGTTACTTTTTTTTAGACTCAGTTGATGAGGCAAAAATTGCAAATGAAAAAGACTTCCAAAAAGCACTTCGCTGCTTTAGCAAAAAGATAAACAAAGGAATAAGTAGAGCAAAAATATTCATAACATCCAGAGGTTCAGCTTGGCGGCCAAAAACTGATTTTGAATTTGTTGAAAACTTGTTATCACTTAAAAATCATGATGATAAGTCTAACTCCTCTTTTAAGGTATATTCTTTTTCCGACTTAAGTTATGAACAAATTCGTATCTTTTCTCTAGAGAAAGGTATTGAAAATATTGATATCTTTATGGAGGAGGTAAAAGGCAAAGAAGCTGAGTTTTTTACTAGAAAACCATTAGATTTGCTATCGGTAGTTGAGTTTTGGAAAAAAAATCAAAGAATTGGTTCTCGCTCCGAGTTATTGCAAAACCTGCTAACTATTAAGCTAGAGTTAATAGAGGTCGGTCGTGATAAGTGTGATTTATCTTTATCAAAAGTCCTTAAAGGTGTACAAGAGATTGCGGCGGCATTAACTTTTGGTAAAAAGTCTAAAATTTCTGTTCCTGACGCAAAGGTTTATCATGATGTTCTCAATATTCATCAAGTCCTTCCTGATTGGACTAATGATGAAATCACTACATTGCTTAATCGAGCTGTATTTGAGCCTTCTGCATATGGCACTGTCAGCTTTGCAAATAGACTCTTAAGGGAGTATTTAACTGCTCAATGGGTGTCAATAAAGTATGCGAGTAAAGGTAGCGACAATAAGCTTCGTTCTTTATTTTATAGTACTACTTACGGTATAGAAGTTCCTATACAGACATTAAAGCCCATATTGTCGTGGTATGCTCTTATGAACGATAGCTTTGCTGAAGTAGTGGCAAATATATCGCCGGAAGTATTTATAGAAGAGGGGGACCCTTCTAAGTTACCAATAGAACAGCGTCAAACTTTACTTGAAAAGTTCTGTGAGATGATTGGCGCAACAGATGATTCATTTATTTCATTTGACGCTAATGCTATTGCTAGGTTCAGTCACCCTGATATGGGGAGCATATTTCATAGTCTATTGGAACGATACTCAAGCAATAAACAATTAAGGCAAATATTGTTGCAAATGGCTTTATGTGTTGAAGCCAAAGAGTGTGAGGATGTAGCATGTGAAATATCAAAAGCAGTTGAAATGGATGTGTTATCTAAAACTTTAGCTGTAAGGCTATTAAAGAAAGTGGCGAGGCCAGATGTGATTAAGGCTAATGCAAGTGAATTACTTGCCGCTTTTTTAGATACTAATAATGAATCTCTAGCTTGTTTGATACTTGATGAATACGGGAATCAATTAGAAACAAAGGAATTGTTAGGAATATTACCTTGTATCGTCAAGCCCAATAAATACAGCTATCGAGCTATACAGTCATCAGTTGAAAACTATATCGAACGATTAAACTTTGACTCTATTTTAACTGTAATAGACTCATTGTTTGGCATGATTGATACTAAGCCATATGCCGAGCACTATATGTGTTTAGTATCTGAGCGATATGAATGGTTATTTGGCTGTGTAGAGGTAGCTTTACTTAGGGTCATTAAATTAAAAGAAATATCACATTTATCAACTAACGTACTTGAACTCATATCAAGAGCTCAGGTCTACCATAAGTGCGGCAGCTATAGTCAACACGAGGAAAAGATTCCCGAAGCTGTTAAAAACTGGAAGGAACTTAACTATCAACTTTTTTGGCACGATGTAGCTAAAAAAAGGAGCAGGGTAGAAGAGGAGAATAAACAATCCCCAAACCCTAAGTCCGTTGATATGTGGTTTCAAGTTCGTGTTTATCAGGAGTTTTGGGGGTTTAACTACGATGACTTTCAGCAGGCAATAAAATGGGTTATGTCTAAGTCGATTAGAGATGACAAGTGTATCGCCTTTTCGTTGGCGTGGGCGTTAGCAAAAGAAAATGGTCTAGCTTCAGAAGATCTTGAAAAACTTAATAGTGCATCCTATGAGTTTGATGGTGGTGTTGCTCTTTTAAAGGGGTTCTTAAACCCTGTAAAAGAAGAGTGGCATAAAGAACACGAAGCTCAACAGGAAAAATTTTCAAAGCAGCGTGAAGAAAAAGAAGAGTTAAGAAAGAATAACTTTATTGAAAGTGTTTTCTCAATAAAAGCTAAGCCTGAAATTATCTTAGATATAAGGCATGCTGTGACGGGGCAGATAAATGGTTTTCAACGTTATTTATTTAACTGTATAAGGAACAAATCTAAAGATAACAATCACTGGTGTTGCTTAAATTGGGAGTTGTTGACTCCTGATTTTGGAGGCGAGGTTGCTTTAGCGTATAAAAACGCTTCAATTTCTTATTGGCGCTCTTATAATGCACCGTTATTAAAGTCAGAGGGAAATGATTTAAGCTCTGCTACTTATGGTTTTATCTTCGCGTTAAGTGGTGTCGGTATTGAAAATGAGACTATTGATAATTGGGAGGCGTCTTTATCTGAAATAGAAGTAAAGCAAGCTGTGAAGTTAGCTCTTTGTGAAATGAACGCGTTACCAAGCTGGTTTGAGAAGTTATTTATAGCTCACCCTTTGTTAGTTTCATCAATATTAATGCAAGAAACTCAGTGGTTGCTAACTAATAGTGGAGAGCCTGATTCAGGTCGTTACGTTTTAGGGCAAATGCTAGTAAATGGTCATTACTTGTTTGAAACATTATCTCGGCCTTTGTTTGACCTTATATCTGATTTAAACAACCAAAGTTATCAAGTTAACAAAAATGTTTTACGCATATTGACTGCATCAAAATATATATCCAATGAACAGCTTGCTAGCTTGTCTGAGTACAAAATTAATAATAATTTCGACAACCTTAAAGGCATGTGGTGGGCTATATTAGTTAGTTCGGATGCAGTAAAAGGTGTACCACTATTAAGTGCGGAGCTAAAAAAACAAACTAATGAAGATGCTACTAACTTAGCTATATCCGTACTTTCTGAGCTATCTAATAAGCGTAGTTATGACGAGTTGAGTGGCAGGAAGTCACATCATACAGTTACTTCAACTATGGAGTTATATAAATTGATGCATCTATACATACGGGAAGAAGATGATATAGATAGGACAAACGGGGAGTGTTATTCACCGACATCAAGAGACGATGCTCAAGATGCTAGAAATGACCTATTTAATTCATTGAAAGAAATCCCAGGTGAAGAAACTTATAAAGCTTTGATGGATATTGCTAAGATGTGGAATGATGTCCCTTACAGAAGGTCATGGATAGAGCATTTAGCTTTACAGCGAGTGATAGAGGATGCAGATAAAGAAGCTATGACAGAAACCGCTTTTAATAAGTATTCTCAGGAATTAAACCTTGGTGTAGAATCAACCGTACTTTTGACTAAAATCGAGAATAATGTGAGTAATAACTTCAACGGACCAGTATCTAATTCTGTTATAGGCGACAACAATAAGGATATAAAAATTACTCAAGACAGCAATAAAACTGAAAATATCCCTGATCCGATTAAAGCTAGTAAATGGCACGAAAGTTTTTTAGGGAAAATCATCGTAGGAGTAATTATTGTATCTATTGGAGTCGCTATAAAGGGCTTTGTTTCCTAAAAGCACAAATAACTACAGAGTGCTTCCTGAGCGCCAGTATGTCGCTTAAAACCTTTGTTTCATAGTCAGTCGTTTATCTGTAATCAGAATGTTATTTTGATTCAAACCCGAAAAACATTGGATTTCACTATTAGGAAACAAAGCTGCTAAAATGCAGTACATTTTTCCGTTTAACCTTACTTATCATAAGGTGTTGAAATGAAGCGGGCTTCGGGGGGGAGGTTTTGTACTTTGCATGATAAAGGTACTTTTTCTAATCCAAGACAGGTTAACTAGAATCAATACTCTAAGTGATTTTGTCCCAAAACGAGTTACTTACTATTCAGTCATGCTATCGCATTTTCTCTGCTGATTAAGAGTGAAACAATAAAGACTGATAGATATGTGACTATTTATGCATATTCTCTGCATAAGATGAGTTTGAGACAAGTTTGTC
Source organism: Shewanella sp. SW32 (assembly GCF_025653365.1). NCBI lineage: Bacteria > Pseudomonadati > Pseudomonadota > Gammaproteobacteria > Alteromonadales > Shewanellaceae > Shewanella > Shewanella sp. SW32. The sequence continues at coordinate 107,379 of NZ_JAKKSJ010000019.1, forward strand.
ACGATAATGCGCAAAATACGTCGATTAAGCGCTATAACTCGCGAAAATTGCACTTTACTTCTATTAATTTGAATCTCTTTGTGTATTCATTACAAATTGAAAATCAGCTATATTGTTGCGATACAAACTTATTAGGAAAATACAATGTCTGAATTTTTAGAGATCTTAACTCATGCTCGTCGTTTAAAAGCTTCTGTTAAAGAGTTATCTGTTGCTGAACTAAAAGATGTGTACGAAAAGTTAGGCAAGATGTAGTGGTCAAGTAAAATTGGCCACGGTTTTAGAGTCATTCCAATATAAACGTTCTGACTCATTTGGCGTTAACCCACCATTATATTGATGGGGCCTAGTCTCGCTGTAATATCCAGTGATGTAATTTGTGATCTCTTTATCTGCTTCTGTAAAATTCCCATAACCACTTGCGGGTATCCACTCAGATTTCAAACTTCTAAAGAAACGCTCCATTGGTGCGTTATCCCAACAA
>NZ_JAKKSJ010000020.1:0-106917 GCF_025653365.1 Shewanella sp. SW32
CAGATGGGTTTTACAAAGAAGCCTTAGACAGAATATCGACACTTGATAAAGTTTGAACTCAAACAAAGCAAATCAGCTTTCCGAATTATTATTAACGTGAGCCAGAGATGGACACGGTAATAAACAGAATTTGCTTGGTGACAATAGCCTTGTGGAACCACCTGATCCCATCCCGAACTCAGAAGTGAAACGCAAACGCGCCGATGGTAGTGTGGGGTCTCCCCATGTGAGAGTAGGTCATCGCCAAGCGCCTAATTATCTCATTGAGATGTAATCAAGCCAGCTGAATAAGCTGGCTTTTTTGCATCTGCAATTTGTTAAATTGTCATTTAAAGATCAATGCTATCGAGTATTGCTCTATTTATTTTAGTTTTGGTTCTTCTGCTAGTTCTTTACGTTTTTTCCTTCCTTTATTTCAGACTTTTATACTCTAAGTTGATTATTTACATGAAGATCTCGCTTAGTTTGATAAGTCCTTTTGCTTAGTGGTTAGTTTCCCGTTAGCATACAAAAATATTAATTTTTTTGTTAACGGCCATCTGTTGCCTATGCTTCGTAAGCTTTCGCTCGCGGTACTGCTTCCTCTTTGTATGCTGACCCTATATTTAGTGTTGGTCATAGGCGAGTACCTGTTCGAAAGTGACCAAGTAAGGGCTGAACTTGCGCAGCGACAGTCGGCTTTGATAAAGCAACAGTTGTTCCGCATGCAGAATGTGGTTCAATCGGCGCAAGCTTTACAGGATATGGAGCGGATTGAGCAGGAAGTTTCCTTAGCTGCGCTGGATATGGGCACTATGGTGTATATCTTGGTTGATGCTGAAAGCCGTATTCGTTTTGCTAATCATACTGTGTGGCGTGATAGCAATGCGACTCAAGTCATCGATGGTTATGATGTAGATCTTCACCGCTCTGTGGTTCAAGCTTTTTTTCCGCAGATCCTCGTTAATCTCGACCGTTTAACTATTCAAGCATATTATCCCGTTCTTCCCCAGTATGGTGGGGCTGTTGATTTGATTTATCTTGAAGCCGATTTAGCCCCTTTAGTTGCCGAAGCTTCTGCTAAGTTGCAGCAACGTTTTATGCGGGTTTGGGGCCTTGGCGGATTATTGCTGATTGGCTTTACCTTTATTTTATATTTCCTGTTGATCCGCCCATTCCAAATGTTGAGCGAGGCCGCTAAACAGGTAGGGACTTCTTCTTTTTCGACATCGATCCCTTGGAGCTCATCAGAAGTTTTATCATTGCAAGAGAGCTTGCAGCTGGTACATGAACGCTTGAGCCGTGCCGTGAAACAGTTGAATGACAGCGAACTGCGCTGGCTGTTTGCGGTGGAAGGTTCGCGGAACGGTATTTGGGATTGGGATATCAGCACGGGTGAGGTTTTTCTTTCTGATCGCTGGAAAGAGATGATCGGTTATGCGCCGGATGAATTAGCGGGCGTATTCCAGACTTGGGAAACGCGGTTACATCCCGATGATAGGGATATCGTACTCGATGCGTTACAGGAATACGTTAGCGGTAAAAGTAAAGAATTTGAAAGTGTCCATCGCTTGCGACATAGAGAGGGGCATTATGTGTGGGTGCTGGATCGCGGCATGTTGGTTGATTGGGATCCTCAAGGACGTCCGACTCGGATGATCGGCATTCATATGGATGTATCTGAAAGTGCCAAGAATCATGCTGCGATTAATGAACTTGTGGATCAATCGGTTACTGGTCGCAAGATGTTACCCGATGTCTTTATGGCACGACTGTCGCAATTTTTAACCCAAGGTAATAGTTCAGGTCAATGGGGAGCATTGCTGCTCGTTGAGGTGAATAAATTAGGCTTGGTCGCTACTCTAAACTCCCACGAATTAGAGCGTTTACTCACGCAAGTGGCTGCACGTCTATCGAGTTATTTCACTGAAAATATAACCGTTGGTCGATTAGAGTCCGGTGATTTTGTTTTGCTGGCTAAAGACTTAGCGATAGATGCTTCAGTGGCTGCGCGTCGTGCTTTAGCGCTTGCGAGTGAGTTAAGGCAAGTGATTGCTCGACCATTCCATTACGGCCATCATCACTTTGAGCTTAGCGCGAATGTGGGGATTTGTTTGCTCGACAGCATAGAGACCTTAGATCCTGCTTTAGTGATGCGCCGCGCCGAGCTAGCAACCTTGAGTGCTAAGCGACCAGGGCAAGCGGGATGCGCTTTCTATCATGCTGAGATGGATTTACGTCAGAGCCGTGATGAACAGTTACAACAGGAATTACAGACGGCATTACAGCAAGATAGCATGACGTTAATGTTCCAACCTGTAATGAATGCGCACAGTGAACTGGTCTCGGCCGAAGTGCTTACACGTTGGTATCGTGCCGATGGCGAGTTTATTCCGCCTGCAGAGTTTGTAGCGTTAGCCGAACAGGGTGGAATGATTGCAGAGCTTGATCTTTGGGTCGCTAAACGTGCGTGTCAGTTTATTCAGACATCCCATACTCAAGGTCGGAGTTTACCGACTTTAACCCTTAATATCAGTGCATTCTCATTTGGTCAGGCAGATTTTGTTGATGCATTGGTTGCGTTAGTTAAGGAACATGGCATTGCGGCTCATCAACTGGGTATCGAGCTCAATGAGGCCGCATTGTTAATGCAACCACAGTTTGTGGCTGAGCGCGTGTCTAAGTTGGTCGATGCGGGGATAGGTATCGTCCTCGATCATTTCGGTTCTGGCTCGAGTGCTTTGAGTTGTTTAGCCAACCAGCCATTAGTTGCGGTTAAATTGGATATGAGTTGTATTGATTCATTAGCCACAATGCCACAAAGAGTGAAGGCGTTAATTGTCTCTGCACAGCAATTTAATTTGCATGTTGTGGCTAAAGGCGTTGAATCGCCTCAACAATATCAAGCCTTTGTTGAATTTGGCTGTGATGGTTATCAGGGCTATTTATTCAGCCGAGTACTAAATCAAGCAGACTTTATCCAGCTTGTTTGTCCTTGTCCTTTGCTGCGTAGCGTTTAAAGAAGTCGAGGGCATAATTTAAGGCTTGATTTCGGTAGGCGTCTTTTTCCATAAAAATCTCATGGGCAGCCCCCGCTATCACCTTCAATTGGCAATGAGTGCTCACCGCAAGATTCTGAGCCGCATTATCAACAATCTTATCTTCACTCGCTTGCAGTATCAGGATCGGCGTGCGAATTTGCGCTGTTGCCAGTACGCAAGTGTCTGCTGCATCTAAAGATTCTGTCAACCAACGGTTAGTTGGGGAACCGAGTTGTAACTTAGGCGCCGCATCATACAAGTCTCGATAGGCTTGGTATCTAGTTTGGCAATGGGTTAACTCATTCCCTTTGAAGGGAACCGGCTTATAGTTTTGCCCTCCAAGCACATAGTTAGGTTCGCCGCCATTGAGAGTGTTATCGAGCTTACTGGCTAACCAGCGCACGAATGCTTTTGGCATAGGTAATTTGATGCCATACATGGGCGCTGAAAATACCGCGGCGGTAAAAATATCGGGATGTTGTTTGAGATACAAAGTACCAATCGCACCACCCATTGAATGACCGAGTAGCATGAGCTGTTTGTCGTTTTGCGGTAACACTTTCTTCTGCATAAACAGTGCAAAATCATCAATATAATCATTAAATCTTCGCACATGACCCATGTGCGGATTGATTGTCATACGATCCGACAATCCTTGGCCACGGTGATCTATGGCATAAACAGAGTAACCTTGTTGGTACAAGTCGAAGACCAATTCTTGATACTTTAAATAGGACTCTACTCGGCCACTACTGAGAACGATTGCGGTATGCGCTTGGGGATGTTTGACCATCATATAGGCCAGCGTAACACCGTCGGCAGAGGCTAGCGTGTCTTGAACAACGCTTTGCCAGAAGGCTTGCTGCTCTGAGGTATTTAAATCGTGTTCAGTCGAAAATGTCGCTTTGGCTTGGCTCATACTCAGTCGCAAATCATTTGGCTTGAATGGTTTGTTAGAGTGTAACAGACAACCATGGGAGTCTGAAAATACCGACTCCCATGAATTTCATTAACTTAGCGTGTCACCTTTTTCGCTTCAATAAAATCATTGATTTGCTGTTCGAGGATCGACATAGGTACCGAGCCATTTTCGAGCACAGCATCGTGGAAGGCACGAATATCAAATTTGTCGCCGAGTTCCTGTTCTGCTTTAGCACGTAACCGCTTGATCGTTAATTCGCCAATCTTGTAGGACAAAGCTTGTCCTGGCCACGAAATATAACGGTCAATTTCGGTCGTGACATTGTGCAGTGATAGCGCGGTATTGCTGGCCATAAAATCGATGGCTTGTTGACGACTCCATCCTTGGGCATGCATGCCTGTGTCTACGACTAAACGCGCCGCCCGCCACATTTCATAGGTTAAGCGGCCAAAGTTACTGTAGGGATCTTGGTAGAAGCCAGCCTCTAAACCTAAGTATTCGCAATACAGACCCCAGCCTTCACCGAAGGCAGAGATATAGCCATAACGACGGAAGTCAGGGAGTGACGTTAGCTCAGAGTTGAGTGAAATTTGCAGATGATGACCGGGTACAGCTTCGTGCAAGGTTAAGGCTTCTAACTCGTAGAGTGGGCGCTTATCCAATGCATAAGTGTTGACCCAGTAGTAACCGGGTTCGTCATCGCTGTTCGATCCTGAATATCGGCCTGTGGTGTATTTCGGCGCAATTTCGGCGGGCACTGGCGCTATGCCATAGGGTTTACGGGGAAGTTTGCCAAAGTACTTAGGCAGCATGGCATCGGCTTTTTTGGCAATAAATGCCGCTTCTTTGAGTAACTGATCGGCACTTGTGGTGTAAAATTTGGGATCGGTCCGCAGGAAATGTAAGAAGTCGGCAAAGCTGCCTTTAAAGCCAACGGACTTGATGATTTGCTCCATCTCTTGGCGGATACGCTTAACTTCTTTTAAGCCCAGCTCATGCACTTCTGCCGACGTCATATTCAAGGTCGTATAGTAACGCACCCGATTCTCATAAAACTCTGCGCCGTTAGGTAAGCTGCTGGCCGCGATATTTTCCCGTGCATTGGGAATGTACTCTTTAGTCATAAAATCATAGAAGTTTTGATATAGCGGTAGGACTTTTTGCTCGACTAAAGCGCGACCTTCTTGGGTCAGCTGAGTTTTTTGTGCTTCAGTGAAATAGCTGGGGTATTGGGTAAAAGGTTTGAAATAACCACTCTTTTCCATAGGGACGATATAAGCACTGATACTGTCTTCAAAGCCATTGAGTGTCACTTTAGGCGGCGTTATTCCCTCGGCTAATCCTTGCTTTAGCCAGTGAGTTTGCTGGGCGAAATAGGTCGGGAGTGCATTGAGTTTGGCAATATAGTTGCGGTAATCCTCAAGGGTGTTGAATCTTCCCTGTGCGATTGAGGTGATATAAGCGTGGAAGCCGCTTTCTGCGGTAATGGGCAAGTAATAATCTTTAAAGCGATACAGGTCGACATCGTTTTGGATCTGATCTTCCAGTATTTGAGCGTTAATCTTATCTTCTTTACTCAAACTGCTGCGGTCGAGTGCTTTGAGCTGCGCTAATACTGCGATTTGACCTTGATTAAGCTTAGCGAGCGCAGCTGGCGAGAGATCCGATAGCTTTCCTGCTGCACTGGCATCGCCCATGCCATAGGCCATTTCAGGACTGGCGCTGAGCTGTAATTGCCAGCTTTGGTCGATGATCGCCTGCAGCGCGGGAGCGATTGGCTCAACTTGCGACTGTGCTGCCGATATTGTCTGTGGCGCTGCGATTTGACTATTTTTTGTGGTCTGAGTAGTACTGCAGGCGCTTAATGCGCATATCAATAAACTGGGGGTTAAGAGTTTATGCATAGTCGATCTCTGATATTTTCGTTGTTATTGAAGTCATTATGCCTGATGAATGCGGCCGTTCCTTGTATGGATATTAAGCAGAATTGTGACTGAATATGAATTTAAATGCGTTTGGCGCATAAATGCCCCCGAAAATGCGTGTTAAACTTAGTGTCCGCCCGCGACCAAATAACAAAAGCATTGGCTGGGTAGTTCAAATAGGGGTTAAATATGATTGATACATCCATTCCATTGGTGGATCTGCATCGTCACCTAGACGGTAATGTGCGGGTAAATACCATTTGGGAACTAGGACACCAACACGGCATTGCGCTACCTGCCGATTCTTTAGAGACGCTCGCACCTTTTGTGCAAATTCAGGGGAAAGAAACTAGCTTAGTCGCCTTCTTAAAGAAGCTCGATTGGATGGTTGCCGTACTTGCAGATTTGGATGCGGTTAAACGCGTCGCCTATGAAAACGTTGCCGATGCGGCGTTATCTGGCTTAGATTACGCTGAGTTACGTTTTAGTCCTTACTATATGGCGATGAACCATAAGTTACCGATTGAAGGCGTAGTTGAGGCGGTCGTTGATGGCGTTAAAGCGGGCTTAAAAGACTATAACGTGAAGATCAATTTGATTGGCATTATGTCACGTTCATTTGGTCAAGCTGCTTGTACTCAAGAACTTGAAGGCTTACTCGCCCATAAACAACATCTCGTGGCTATGGACTTAGCCGGTGATGAATTAGGCTTCCCTGGCGAGTTATTTAACGATCACTTTAAACGTGTTCGTGATGCTGGCCTTGCGATTACGGCTCACGCCGGTGAAGCTGCGGGTTCACAAAGTATGTGGCAAGCGATTCAAGAACTTGGCGCAACTCGAATTGGTCATGGGGTGAACGCGATTCACGATCCTAAGCTGATGGAATATCTTGCTAAGCACCGTATTGGCATCGAATCTTGCCCAACCAGTAACTTGCATACTTCTACTGTGGCTTCTTACGCTGAGCATCCATTCAGAACCTTTATGGATGCAGGCGTGTTGATAAGCCTAAATACCGATGATCCCGGTGTGAGCGCTATCGATATTAAGCATGAGTATCGTATCGCCAAATCTGAACTCAAGTTAACCGATGCTGAGTTAGCGCAGGTGCAACGCAACGGCGTTGAAATGGCGTTTTTATCCGACAGTGATCGCAAAGCACTGTATGCCGCTAAGGTATAAGCTCTGAGTCGTTACTAAAAATTGCCATCAATAAAAAATCCGACTCTAGAGTCGGATTTTTTATGAGCGTTTGCGAGTGCAGCAATAAGCGTTTTAGATCACGCGTGAGAACTGTTGCTGACGCGCTTTTTGACGATAGTAAAGATCGAAGCACATACAGATATTGCGGATCAATAAACGGCCAGTAGGGCTGATAGTGATCTGTCTGTCGACGATTTCAACTAACTTGTCATCGATAAATGTCTGCATTAACTTAAGATCTTCCGCGAAATAGGTTTCGAAGTTAATCCCCAGTTTCTCATCAATTTTCGCCATATCCAGTTCGAAGTGGCAAATCAGCTGTTTAATCACTACGCGGCGGATTTCATCGTCACGGTTTAGGCTGCAACCTTTCCACAAAGCATGGCCTTCCTTATCTATGGCCTCATAGTAAGGGCGGATATCTTTCTGGTTTTGCGCATAGCAGTCGCCAATCTGACTGATAGACGATACGCCAAGACCTAACAAATCGCATTCTTCTTGGGTGGTATAACCTTGGAAGTTGCGGTGCAGTCTGCCTTCGCGCTGCAACTTGGCTAACTCGTCATCGGGTTTAGCAAAGTGGTCCATGCCGATATATTGGTAACCAGCGCCAGTTAAGGTCTCGATAGTTTGGTGCAGCATTTCGAGTTTTTGTTTTGGCGAAGGTAAATGCTCGTCTTTGATCTTACGTTGAGCGGCAAAGCGCGCAGGTAAGTGAGCATAGTTAAATACCGACAGACGGTCAGGCGATAAATCTAAAACGCGCTGCATAGTGACGGCAAAGGTTTCTGGCGTTTGGTGTGGCAAACCATAGATTAAATCTATGTTGGTTGACACAAAACCCATGGCTTTCGCTTTAGCCATTAAGTCGAAGATAAATTGCTCATCTTGTTCGCGATTAACGGCAATTTGCACTTCTTTATTGAAATCTTGCACACCGATGGATATCCGGTTAAAGCCCGCTTCTTTCAACGTGTCGAGCATTGACAGCTCAATCTCGCGAGGATCGACTTCAATCGAGTACTCGCCTTCATCTGCAAAATTAAAGTTGGCTTTAATCAATGACGTCAGCTTTAGTATTTGCTCTGGATTTAAGAACGTGGGTGTACCGCCGCCCCAATGCATTTGGGTCACACTGTAATGTTTGAACAGGGGCGCACGTTTAATAATTTCTTGGCTTAAATATTCAATGTACTGATCGGCTTTGTGTTGGTGGCGGGTGATGACTTTATTACAGCCGCAGTAATAACAAAGCTTGGCGCAGAACGGGATATGAATATACAGCGACAGTTTATCGCTTTTGCTATTTTCAATGGCCGTCAGCAGATTTTGTTCGGTGAATGTATCATCGAACTCTAATGCCGTTGGGTAAGAGGTATAACGGGGACCGCTGTAGTTATATTTTTCGATCATCGACTGATCCCAGCTAATCTGAGTGGGCTGCTTCAAGGCGTGTCCTCCGTGGGTAAATTAGCAACAAGCGAAGTATGCAAGGTTCTTAAGTAAATAACCTTGATCTAGGTTGTAAAAATGACGTCTGTCTTTTTAGAAGTTACGCAATATCTATCAAAAAAGTACGCTTGTCTGTCGATATTTGGCGGTTTTGTGCGCAGGCTCACGGGAGTAAGGAGGGTAAAATTGGTGCGGGTTTTATCGAGATGACCTCAAAACCACAATATAAGTGGTCTTGAGGTATAACAATGAGCGGGTTTAATGCATCGCTTTGGCTTGGTAATCCGCCAGCTTTTTCGCATCATCACTAATGCCTTGCTCTAATGCCGCTTCGGACTTCATTCTGATCAAGTCTAACTTCATCCTTTCTTGCTTAGGCAAGGCTTGGCGAGCATCCATGATGGGATGATCTTTAATTAGCTCAAAGTGTTTGAATAATGAAGGGTAATCAGGAGCCACACGCTCACTTAATGACAGGATTTCAAATAATCGCCCAATCCTGACCACGCCTTCAGAGATCTCACAGCGGTCTTCAATCATAGCGGTGGCGATATAGCGGATATCATCTAAAACTTGGGCACGTTTTGCGTTCGCAGTCACTTCACGCTCTGCTTGTTCAGCCTGCTGACGCTTTTTTTGCTGCTTGAGTTTTAGGATTAAGAAGGTGGCGTAGCTACTTAGCGCTACTATGATGATAAAACCGAGAATAATGATAGTCGTAGACACAAAGACTCCTTATATGAATGGCATAAGGAGCCACAGCTAAAAACTGAGTTCCCTATGCCTTAGCACTGAGAGGTTAGAACTTGTCTTGATAATCTTTTAGTAAGTCAGCGCCTGATTCGAATTTGTCGAACAACTCATCGTCAGATAAAGACTTAGCTGGTGATGAAGGTGCATCATCATCCATATTGTCGCTAATGCCCAGTTTAATCATCAGAGCTTCAATTTTATTTAGCTGTTGATCTAACCACTTTTGGTCAACCTCGTTGAGGTCGCGGCCTTCTTCAAGCATATCTAACAGCTGATTTAGTCTTGGATCTTCTTCCAATTTCAGCAGTTTTTGCTCGTCAGTCAGCTTAGCTTGTTTTACTTTTGGCTGAGCGGCTTTATCTGTTACCACTGCCGCAGGAATCGCTAAAGCCACAGGCTTTTTACTGCCATGACGCGGGTCTTTTTTCTTAGCGGCCTGCTGTTGCGGCGCTTGCGCTAAAATTAAGCTTTCGTTATGACGACTACCTGATTTATTGCCAGAATCTTTACGTTTGCCAGTCGCTACAGCGCGATCTTGCTTCTTCACTCTTGGCTGTAACTTAGGGCTGTTCTCGCCGCCCTTGCGTGTTTTCTTGCTACGAGACATGGTCTTCTCAATTATTTACAACGTATGGCCTTGCAGACTAAGGGTGAGCTTGTCTACAAGGTGCGAAATTAGGCCGAGTGTTATACCAGATTATGATGTTTTTTGCATCAAAACGAGGTCCTTTGCGGCAAATAATAGTTCAAAATCGCTATTGTTTGCGAGGTACTCGAAGGTTTGTCGCTGATAAAAGCTCACATGGGTGAGGTTGTTCTTATAATGCCACTTAGCAAAACCATCTAATTCAGTCAGTAATGGTGTACTTATCGCTAACCAACCACCAGAATGCAGTAGCCGAGAGAGCAAAGTCCACTCTTTTATAGGGTTTTGAAAATGCTCAAATACCCGATAACAGCAGATAAAATCATACTCTAGCTTTAACACGTCATGATTAGGGGCAAAAAAGGGATCATATTGATTTAACTTGTGGCCCGCATTTTCTATGGTCGTCAGGCTCTCATCATCGAGTATGCGGCCAAAATTCAATCCTAATAAACTGCCCGCTTGTTGCTGCTCTAATTGCGCTAACAGCGGCAAAATAAATTGCGATAACTGTTTTTGCTTCGACGCTATGCGTGAACGACCGTATCTTTGCTTCTCTGCCGCGGGGGGTAAATGGCTATTCGCATCCGCAAAGGTTAACTCACATGTCTTGCAAACATAAAAACTCCGCTTTTTATCTTGATGAAGGAGTCGTGTCTGACTGTTATGACAAAGAGGGCATCTGGGCATTGAGTCTGCTGAAGTGGTTATTAAGGCTTTGATTGTACCAATTATATTGGTTGAGTGCACATTTTAGACACTAATGGGGTGTTATAAAAGAAAAAAGGCGGCAGTTAAACTGCCGCCTTACAAAGGGTGCTTTAGCACCTTATCCTGATTCCAAGTATCCATACTTGCTATGCGACTTTCCCGGTCGGTATCCTTCTTTTTTTTACTGCTTTCCCTGCATTATTTTTGTTAATGGTCTTCCAGACACTTTATTTTTTTCTGTCGCCATCCTGACTACAGTTTCCGTAGATGGTCTCGCGACACATCTTTTAAAGCATCGTCATCATTGACGTCGAGTTAACCATCCATGTTACTTAAGTACCTTCCTGTGATAACAAGCATCCAGCCAGTGCATCCTAAGCTTATCGCTTCCTTTGCTACAGTTTACATCATGTAAACTATGTCCTGATGGGGCAAGTTACCCTGAGTGTAAGGTGTTTTGCTAGAAGCAAATTGGCGTTATCGGCCATCCCTTACAAAATTGTGCTGACCTGGATTTCAAGTGGAAATCACGACTCTTGTTATTATTAGAGAGTGGTCTTAAGTATATTATTGTTATTGAGTATCTTTATTCTTATATCTTGAACGTTAATTATACCGAAACCTGTAAGTTATTATTAATCTTTTTGTACAAACAGATGGGTTTATCTCGGTACGGGGCTTATTAAACCGAAATCTGTGATCTATGTCAAGCACGAATCTTTGCAGTTTACGTCCACGTCAACTTTGTGGTGTAAAAAAAGGGTGACAATACACCCTTCTTTTCACTCGCGAAGATTACTTCAGGCTAGAAAGATACTTTGATAGCGCGTCGATATCGCTATCATTTAGTTTTTTAGCCACATCTTGCATCATGCCATTCAAGTCATTATGGCGGCCAGCTTCACGGAATTTTGTCAGCTGGATCTTGATGTAGTTTGCGTGTTGGCCTGCCAACGTTGGAAAACCTGCAAGCTCAGCGCCTTTACCATCTGGGCCATGACATGCCATACAAGCGGTAATGCCACGAGAAACATCACCACCCTTGTAAAGTTTAGCACCTAACTCAGGAACATCTTTTGCTTCAGCCACTTGGATTGCTTGGCTAGAAAAATATGCGCTAATGTCGAGAATATCCTGATCGCTTAGAGGCATTGCCATGCCACTCATGATAGGATCCATACGACCATCTTTACCGCCAGTTTGTGCTGCGCTACGGAAATCATGTAGTTGCTTTTGGAGGTAAGTGGCGTGTTGGCCCGCAATTTTGGGGTACATATCGATCATACTGTTACCGTCCATACCGTGACAGGCCGAACAGACAATGATTTTCGTTTTTCCCGCTTCAGCATTACCTTCAGCAATCGCAGGTGAAGATATGGCGGCAATTACAACAGACAGCGCAAGAGCTAGCTTTTTCATGGCGTTCCAACTTCTGGTTAAATTATTATCCTGAGCTTACTAGGGTGACCCGCAAGCGTGGTAAAATATGATTAATGTGATCGGAGTAATATTTTACACGAAAACGTGGGAAAGTAAGTAATTCTTCATAAATTATGGTATTGCGTAGAAAAATTTCGGAGTAAATAGTGACTGAATCTCGTATAGATTTTCGTAGGGCAAAGTTTTTAATCAGTGCACCTGACATTGCACATTTGGATCAATATCTGCCCGGCGATGTTGGAGTTGAGATTGCATTTGCTGGCCGCTCTAATGCTGGAAAGTCTAGTGCACTCAATGCATTAACTGAGCAAAAAAGTTTAGCCAGAACCAGTAAAACACCGGGCCGTACTCAACTAATTAACGTATTTGAGTTAGATGCTCAGCGTCGTTTAGTTGACTTACCTGGCTATGGCTTTGCACAAGTCCCACTTGCGTTGAAAAATAAATGGCAGCAAGCATTAGGTGAATATTTGCAAAAACGCGCTTGTTTAAGTGGCGTGGTTGTCTTGATGGATATTCGTCATCCACTAAAAGATCTCGATATGCAGATGATTGAATGGGCAGTTGCTAGTGAAATTCCTGTATTAGCTTTGCTAACGAAATCAGACAAATTAGCCCAAAGTGCTAAGATGAAAACCGTAAATGAAGTGCGTCTCGCACTAAGTGAGTTTGGCGACTGGGTGCAAGTTGAACCCTTCTCATCACTCAAAGGAACTGGTAAGCCTAAAGTGTTGGCAATTCTTAATGAATGGTGTCATCCACAGTGGCTGACGGATGAGTTAGATGCAGCGAATAACGCTGAATAATATCGCCTGTTTTGGTGTACATGGTAGAATTTGACTGTGTATACCTCCTCTTTGTTTTTACTGCAATTTTTTCTCTTTTGTTCAGTCTCATTCCCATCGGTTCTTCGTTAATTCCAGGCAAAAAAAAATAGCCGATGATATCATCATCGGCCAAAAATATTAGCTCTTTTGGGGAGAAGCTAAATTCAACAAGACTCAAGCACCATCAAATTAGCTTCAATGGTTCTCAATGAAACTAGCATACAGCCAATTCATTCCTTATTAAAGTAAATACTCTAAAATTTACTTAAAGTCTGAAAAAAGAGCAAAAAAAAAGCCTCAGCAAACAAGTTGCTGAGGCGCCAGAATTTGGCTCATCACTATAAGTGAAATAAAGGTCTGAAAGATAGAACATCTTAACCTCTGTACCCTACGCAGAGAATATTACTCTATTTATCTTTAAATGGAAAACAGTTTTTTCAAAAAAGAGGTAATTATGTGCACTTGATCTCAGGTTGTGAGTGAAAAAGCATCTCAAATTGATCCTAAAATTTCATTGAAAATGATTAATTGGCTGATTTATAGATGAAACTCGAAATTTATATACAAAAGTGATCAATACTTGAGATTTGATTTTTTACTCTAATCCTGACCTAAGATTTTGGTGTACGCGTGAGAGAACAACCGTTATGGCACTCTTGAGCATATATGGCTGACTTGAATGCAGTTTCAATTCGAGTAAATCACACCCTTTAATATCCATCTGCTGTGGCAGTGTATCGATGAACTCTACTGCCAAATGTATCAGGTAAAGATTGTTTGGCTGTGAGTGAATCATTTTCTGCCGATGAAGTTTGTCTAACTTAACGAGCTAATTTGTATTGTGAAAGGGTTATTTATGCTGAGTGATGAAAAGGACTCTGTATTGATGTGCTTAGAGGCGATTAAGACGGGAGAGAGCTAATCTGAGCTCAAAATATTGAAGTTAGATTAGCTTTATTTGCAGTTAAATCATATTGATAGTGTTCTTCTGGATATTACTGAGATTAATGGGCTTCATCCCAGTTATCACCAATGCCTGCTTCGGCAAGCAGTTCAACATCGAGATTAGCTGCTTGCGCCATCAAGGTGCAGATTGTCTTTTTAAGTGCCTCTGCTTTATCCGCATCGACTTCAAACACTAATTCATCGTGAACCTGCATGATCATAGTGATTTCGCCTTGGGTTTCTGTTTTGATCCACTGGGCAATATTGATCATGGCCTTTTTGATGATGTCGGCAGCCGTACCTTGCATTGGCGCGTTAATCGCAGCACGTTCAGCACCTTGGCGGCGCATCGCATTACGATCACGAATTTCGGGCAAGTAGAGGCGACGACCAAACAGAGTTGACACATAACCTAAGTCAGCAGCACCCGCCCGCGTTTCTTCCATATAACGTAATACGCCAGGATAACGGGCAAAGTAGGTATCGATATAGGTTTGTGCTTCATGGCGTGGGATATCAAGCTGACGCGCCAAACCAAAGGCTGACATGCCATAAATTAAGCCGAAGTTAACCGCTTTGGCACGGCGGCGTTGTTCTGTGGTGACTTCATCAAAGTCGGTACCAAATACTTCTGCAGCAGTGGCTCTATGAATGTCTTTGCCCTCGGCGAAGGCTTTGAGTAAGCCTGCATCTTGAGATAAATGGGCCATGATCCGTAGTTCGATTTGCGAGTAGTCGGCTGCCAAAATTTTACGGCCTGCTGGGGCGATAAAGGCTTGGCGAATTCGGCGACCTTCTTCGGTGCGGATCGGAATATTCTGCAGGTTAGGTTCGCTTGACGATAAGCGACCAGTTGCCGCATTAGCTTGATGATAGCTAGTGTGTACGCGCCCCGTTTTGGCGTTGACCATCAGTGGCAGCTTATCGGTGTAAGTGCTCTTTAACTTAGATAGACTTCGATGCTCGAGGATCACCTTTGGCAGTGGGAAATCTAAGGCTAATTCGACTAATACTTCTTCCGCGGTCGATGGCGCACCCTTTGGGGTCTTTTTGGTGATCGGATAACCTAGCTTTTCATAAAACAATACTTGCAGCTGCTTAGGTGAACCAAGATTGAATTTTTCACCAGCAATGTCGTAGGCTTTTTCTTCTAAGGTATCGATTTTACGCGCCAGTTCATCGCTCTGTTGGCCGAGTAACATACTGTCGATTAAGACCCCTTGACGTTCAATGTCCGACAACACTTGGATTAGCGGTAATTCGACTTTGGTAAACATGGCGGCAAGTTCGGCTTCTTTCTCGAGTCTTGGCCATAAATGTTGGTGTAAACGCAGTGTGATGTCAGCATCTTCTGCTGCATAAGGTGCAGCCGTCTCTAGCGGGATTTGGTTGAAGGTCAGTTGTTTTGCACCTTTGCCAGCAATTTCTTCAAAACTGATATTTTTATGGCCTAAATACTTGAGTGCTAAACCATCCATATCATGGCGCGAAGCCACTGAGTTGAAAACATAGGATTCGAGCATAGTGTCGAAAGCGACGCCCTGTAGTTTGATCCCTGCATTGGCTAAGATACTGATGTCGTACTTAAGATTTTGACCGACTTTCTTAAGTTTTGGATCCTCAAGCAGCGGACGCAGTTTTTCTAACGCGACCGTTTTATCGATTTGAGTCGGTGCACCAACGTAATCGTGGGTCAAAGGAAGATAAGCGGCTTTTCCTGTCTCAACGGCGAAGGAAATCCCGACTAATTCGGCCACCATGTAATCTAAGCTGGTGGTCTCAGTATCTACTGCCATTAAGTCGGCTTGTTTAAGCTTAGCAATCCAAGTGTCTAATTCGGCTTCGGTGAGAATGCAGTCGTACTGTGTTTCAATCGCTTCGACTGGAGATGAGTATTCTTGTGTTTCTGTGGATGCCGCATCAATTGAGGTATTTGCCGTCATTTTATTATCTAAGACTTCAGCTAACCAACGTTTAAACTCCATCTCGCCGTAGCATTTGATCAGTTCATCTTTGTCTGCTGGCATGAGAGTGAGTTCGTGCCAATCTTGCTCAAGTTCGACATCGGTTTTGATGGTGGCGAGTTCGTAAGAAAGCTTGAGCATGTCGGCATTTTCAATGATTTTTGCCGCCATGGTTTTAGAACCTCTAAAGCCGAGCTCGGCGACTTTTTCGGGTTCCGCTAATAAGTTACTCACACTGCCGGCTCCCGTGAGCATAGCGAGCGCCGTTTTCTCTCCCACGCCGGGTAAGCCTGGAATATTGTCAGCCTTGTCGCCCATCAGTGCGAGTAAATCTATGATACGGTCTGGACCGACACCAAATTTGGTGACGACTTCTTCTGGGCCCATTATGGTGTCTGTCATGGTGTTGATGAGCGTAACGTTCTCATCCACTAACTGGGCCATGTCTTTATCGCCTGTGCTGATAAGCACGGCACGGTTTTCTAAGCTGGCTTGGCGGGCAATAGTTCCAATCACGTCATCGGCTTCGACGCCGGAAATTGAAATCAGTGGTAAACCCAGTGCGCGAATAATGCGATGCAAGGGTTCGATTTGCGAACGTAGATCATCAGGCATAGGTGGGCGCTGTGCTTTGTATTCGCTGTACATGTCATTGCGGAAGGTTTTTCCCTTGGCATCGAACACGACTGCTATATGGCTTGGCTGATAACGGGTCAACAAGCTGCGTAACATATTCACTACGCCATAAACGGCACCCGTTGCTTCGCCCTTTGAGTTTGTTAGGTGAGGAGGCGCATAATAAGCGCGATACAAATAAGAAGATCCATCCACAAGCACAAGTGGGTTTTTAGCGACGGTTGGCATAGGTATTTTTCGTTTATCGATGACTTAGATGGCGCTAAGCATGCCACAGAAGCACTATTTCAGCCATGGCAAAATGACTCTCAGCCTGTGGATAAGTCTGTGAGTGAAAAAGTCAACTGAGAATAATGGCGATGATTACGGCTTAGTGCGATTTTTTTAAGTTGTTGTTTTTTATGTTTATAAAAGATTTGTGTGAGTTCAATACTGTTTCTTAAAAAATCTTCCCAATTTGTGGATTTTTTATTGACTCCGTAAAATACATCTAAGGATTGGCTTAATTTTCGGCACTCGTCAGATTCGACGAATTAAGTTAGCACGATTTTTAATCAGATCAACTAGTTTGTTTATGGTTTGTTAAAACTTAATGACATAAGAAGGATATTTTTAATGAAAAAAGTCGCAGTGTTACTGAGTGGATGTGGTGTTTTCGATGGAACTGAGATACATGAATCGGTTTTAACGCTTTTATGCTTATCCCGATCAGGGGCTCACTACCAGTGTTTTGCACCAGATATCAAACAGATGCATGTGGTAGATCATCTCACTGGTGAGGTCGATGCTGCTGCAAGTCGTAACGTGCTGGTGGAGTCGGCACGTATCGCCCGTGGCGAAGTCAAAGCGACCACAGAATTAGATATCGCCGAATTTGATGCCTTGATCATTCCCGGTGGCTTTGGTGCGGCGAAAAATCTGTGTAACTTTGCGACGAATGGCAGTGAGTGTGAATTGGAACCGCTGGTGACTGATTTTATCAATGAGTTCATTCTGGCGAAAAAGCCCGTTGGTTTTATCTGTATTGCTCCTATGATGATCCCGCGTTTATATCCCCAGGGAGTAAAAGGCACTATCGGTAATGATAGCGATACTGTTGCAGCGTTTAATTTGATGGGCGGTGAGCATCAGGTTGCGACAGTACATGAGATAGTCGTGGATGAAGCGAATCGCATTGTCAGCACTCCCGCTTATATGTTGGCTGGTAATATTGCTGAAGCGCATTCAGGCATCGAGAAGCTAGTCGTTAAGCTACTAGAAATGACTGATCTGAGTTAGTTTGAGCGGTTTGCAGAGGGGTGAAGCGAGTTATTGAACCAAGATAAATTTTAGGATTTATCTTGGTTCACTATATTAGATTGAGTTATTAGATTGAGCTCGAGGATTTGCGGCTATCAAATAAACCTTGGGCTAAACCTATGAGTAAGCCGCCAATGTGGGCGCCGTTAGCAACCGAAACCCCTAGAATATCCGTGAATCCCAATGCCAACCAAATCATCATAAAGGCCATATATGATGGTGGAAAGTCTATTCCAGCAGCAGGTTTACGTATCCCCATGACCCAAGTGTAACCCACCACGGCATACACAACGCCGGATAGCCCGCCGAAGTTAGGTCCACCGACATAATATTGGATGACGTTTGGCAGTGTGCCCGCCACAAACAGCAAGATTAGCAATGGCGCTGTGCCGATACGGGTTTCGATTTTACCGCCTAAATACCACCACCAGAGCAAGTTAAAGATGACGTGCATGGCTGAAAAATGCAGCAGGCTCGGAGTGAAAACGCGCCAGAATTGACTGAACTCTGAATTTGGTACCGCGCCAAAATAGGACAGTGCTGCGTAGGTTTGGTTGGCGAACCCTAAGTTCATCGCCGCAAAAATGAGTACGCAAACCGCAAAAACGATCAACGTGACTGGGCCTGCGCCGGTAATGAATTGGGTAAACAACTGTAGCGAAGGGGCACCGTAATCTATCTTAGTTTGGGTATCGCCGTGTTCCCACGAGGCTTGCAGATATTTACTGTCGTAGGGATGAGCCATGAAATGGGCAAACTCTTTGCGCGCTTGCTCCAGATCTTTGTCATGGATGACGAGAATGGCGACACCTTGCTCCAGCGGCTCAATTTGGCAGTCAATGTGCTCACCTTTGAGGTAATCGACAAATGCCTGCGCGGCTCTACTGTTGGGGAGTCGGCCAATTTCTATCATGCATTTGCCTCATGCCAGGCGCTATAGCCGCCGTCTAGACTGTAAACGTCATCAAACCCTTGCTCGCATAAATATTGCGCCGCATTTTGGCTGCTCATGCCGTGGTAACAAACCACCACTAGCGGGCTGTCCATATCGGCTTGGCTAATAAATTGCGCCAGGTTTTCGTTATTCAGGTTAGTTGCACCTGCAATATGGCCGTTGGTGAAGCTATTGCCATCGCGGATATCGACGATTTGCACTGGCTGTGCTTCGGTCATTTGTAGGAATTGATTAACGCTTAAGTGTTTAAAGGAAGACATAATAAAACCTGACAAAGCTAAGAGATGGAAATCAAGATGGGATAAGTGTGCAACAAGGGGCTGCGAGTGTACAGCCCCTATCGAGGTTATGCTCTGGTGGATTAATCCCAGCTGAGGATCACTTTACCCGATTGGCCCGAGCCCATGGCGTCGAAACCTTGTTGGAAATCATCAATCTTGAAGTGGTGAGTGATGATAGGTGAAATATCTAAGCCTGATTGGATAAGACTGGCCATCTTGTACCAAGTTTCGAACATTTCACGGCCGTAGATGCCTTTAATGACCAAACCTTTGAAGATCACTTTGCTCCAGTCGATGGCCATTTCACCACTTGGAATACCGAGCATAGCGACTTTGCCGCCGTGGTTCATGGTATCTAACATGGCGTGGAAGGCCGATGGTACGCCAGACATTTCTAAGCCGACGTCGAAACCTTCGGTCATGCCCAGTTCTTTCATCACGTCTTTCAGGCTTTCTTTAGACACGTTGACTGCGCGAGTTGCACCCATTTTACGGGCCAGCTCTAAGCGGTATTCGTTAACGTCTGTGATCACCACATGGCGCGCACCTACATGACGACACACTGCCGCAGCCATTATGCCGATGGGACCTGCGCCTGTGATCAACACGTCTTCACCGACTAAATCGAAGGATAATGCTGTGTGCACAGCGTTACCAAACGGGTCGAAGATTGACGCTAAATCATCGCTGATGTCATCAGGGATTTTAAAGGCGTTAAAGGCGGGAATCACTAAGTATTCCGCGAATGAACCTTCACGGTTTACACCGACACCAGAGGTGTTGCGGCATAAATGGGTGCGGCCAGCGCGACAGTTACGGCAGTGGCCGCAGGTAATATGACCTTCGCCAGATACGCGGTCACCAATCTTAAAACCACGCACTTCTTGTCCGATATCAACCACTTCGCCTACATATTCATGGCCAACAACCATAGGAACGGGAATGGTTTTTTGTGACCACTCGTCCCAGTTGTAGATGTGCATGTCGGTGCCACAAATCGCCGTTTTTTTAATTTTGATCAGCAGATCGTTGTGGCCCATTACTGGCTTAGGCGCATCGACTAACCAAATACCTTTTTCGGCTTTTAACTTGCTTAGTGCTTTCATTGTCTTGAGTCCTAAATAATGCCCATTTCTTTGGCAATACGTGTAAAGGCGGTGATCGCTTTGTCGAGTTGCTCACGGGTATGTGCCGCTGACATTTGCGTACGGATACGGGCTTGTCCCTTAGGAACCACAGGGAACGAGAAGCCAATAACATAAATATGTTCTGCTAATAAGCGGTTAGCAAAGTCGCCCGCCAGTTTCGCATCGCCAATCATCACAGGGATAATCGCGTGGTCGGCGCCGCCTAAGGTAAAGCCAGCTGCTGACATTTGCTCACGGAAATAACGGCTGTTTTCCCATACGGCTTCGCGCAGGGCTTGGCCTGATTTGAGCATTTCTAACACATGGATAGATGCAGTCACGATTGACGGCGCTAATGAGTTAGAGAACAGGTAAGGACGTGAACGCTGGCGTAACCAGTCGATGACTTCTTTTTTACCCGAAGTGAAACCGCCCGATGCGCCGCCTAAGGCTTTGCCTAAGGTGCCTGTGATGATGTCGACTCTGTCCATCACATTGCAATATTCGTGGGTGCCACGACCATTTGCGCCAATAAAGCCTACCGCGTGAGAGTCATCGACCATCACCAGTGCGCCGTATTTATCGGCTAAATCACATACGCCTTGCAGATTAGCAATCACGCCGTCCATGGAGAATACGCCGTCGGTGGCGATCAAGATGTTACGGGCGCCTGCTTCTTTAGCGGCGATCAGCTGAGTTTCTAAATCGGCCATGTCGTTGTTGGCATAACGGAAACGCTTGGCTTTACATAAACGTACACCGTCGATGATAGAAGCATGGTTTAACGCGTCGGAAATAATCGCGTCTTCTGCATCTAACAGGGTTTCGAACAGGCCGGCGTTTGCATCAAAACATGAAGAGTAAAGAATGGTGTCTTCAGTGCCGAGGAATTCGCTTAGGCTAGCTTCTAGCTTTTTATGGATATCTTGCGTGCCGCAAATAAAGCGCACCGACGCCATACCAAAGCCGTGGCTGTCTAAGCCCTGTTGGGCGGCTTTGATTAGCTCTGGGTGATTCGCTAAGCCTAAGTAATTATTCGCGCAAAAGTTAATAACTTCTTGCTGATTAACTTGAATGGCTGTCTGTTGCGGTGAGGCAATAACACGCTCGCTTTTATATAAGCCTTCGGCTTTGATGTCTGCAAGCTGTTGATTAATCTGTGCGTAGAATGAGGTAGAGGCCACCTGATATCTCCTTAGTTAACTTTATTCTGATTTTGGGAGTGGCGGCATTCTAACTCTAAACCTAATCGGCCTACAGCCTTTTTTTCATGCAGGTTCGCAAGATAAACTAGTTTAGGGTTAAAGTAGTTTTTACATTATAAAAACTAATGTGCAATATAAGTTTGCCACTGTTTGGCTGAGTCTTCTTTTAAGGGATGTAGAGCGAAAACCGAGCTCGCACTCAGCACTATAATTGCTTTGAGTCTAGTACCGAATGCGAGTTCCCAACAAAGGTGTTTGGGACGATGTTAGAGGGATTCTTGATTCGCTAACGCGTGATAATGCTGCTCTAGGCGAGTAAACGTCGCGACGGATGTCGGGGTTGCATAGGCTTTGAAAATCATCAGTACCCTCAATACACCTTCATAGAGCGTCGCTTTAGTGATGGTCGACGTGCTGGATTGCGTGAGTTGGTAACCGATCCAAAAGCTGACGATCATCTTGATGGTATCCGCCAGTGGCGTGATTTTGTCGCTCTCTAAGTGTAAAAAGCCATCTTGCTTAAGTTTATGCAGCACGTGGCTCGAACGCGTTAAAACTTGTTGCTGTGCATGCAAATAACGTTTTTTTAGCTCTTCATCGCGAGCGAGAATATCCGCAAGGTTGGCGTACATAAAGCGGAATTGCCACAGGGTATAGAACATCGCATCGAAGTAGCCGATTAACAGTTCTACATCCACTTGCTTATCTTCATAGGGTTGGAAACCCGATTCGAGATGATTCTCATATAAGCTGAAAATACAGCGGATAATGTCTTCTTTATTGCGAAAATGGTAATAAAGATTCCCGGGACTCATATTTAAGTGAGCGGCAATGTGATTGGTGGTGATGTTTCTTTCGCCATGCTCGTTGAACAGTTCAAGACTGGCATAGATTATTTTGTCGCGGGTTTTCATAAGTTATCCAAATTGCTAGTGAACGCCACATCATAGATAGAGTTAACCAACGACCGCCATACTGCTGGTAAATTATCCCTAATTTGGTGCATATGCTAACATTGCCGCCATTCAACAGGCAAAACTCATAAGCACGTTTTTAATGAATCGTTTTCTCTATTCCACGATCTTATATTTATTATCCCCTTTGCTAATCGTCTATTTAGCATTTCGTGCTATTAAAAGCCCTGATTACCGCGGTCGTTGGGGGGAGCGTTTTGGATTAACCCGACTAAAATCGACGGATTTACTGATCCATTCTGTGTCTATGGGGGAAACGCTCGCGGCAATCCCCTTGATCCGTTTGATTATGCAATCACACCCTGAGCTAAGCATTACGGTTACCACAACCAGTCCAACGGGATCTGCCGAAGTGCGCAAAGCCTTTGGTGACTCAGTGCAGCATTGTTATTTGCCCTTTGACTTACCTTGGTGTGTGCGGCGTTTCTTGCGCCAAGTCTCGCCCAAGTGGTGCGTGATTATGGAAACTGAGCTGTGGCCTAACTTAGTTGCTGTTGCTGCCAAACGCGGTGTGCGTTTGATGTTAGCGAATGCCCGCCTGTCGGCCAAGTCGGCGGCGCAATATGCTAAGCATCCAACACTCAATCGACCTATGTTGCAACGACTCGATGTTATTGCGGTGCAAACTCAAGTGGAAGCGCAGCGTTTTATTGAACTCGGTGTATCGCCAGACAGAGTGACAGTATGCGGTAGTTTGAAGTTTGATCTCAGTATTACGCCCGAGCGTTTAGCCAATGCCAAGCAGCTACGTCAAGCTTGGGGGCGTGAAACCTCGCCTATTTGGGTCGCAGGCAGTGTGCATCCTGGAGAATTTGACGCCATGCTTACAGCCCATAGGCAATTATTGGCTCAGTGGCCCGATGCCTTGCTGATTATTGCGCCGCGTCATCCTGAGCAGTTTTCTGCCGTTGCTGAGTTTGTTGCCAGCCAAGGTTTTGAATTTGTTCGCCGCAGCGGTAATCTTCCTGTGGCGGCAACGACTCAAGTGCTGGTAGGCGATACCATGGGTGAACTTCTGACCTTTTATGGCGCCGCGGATCAAGCTTTTGTCGGTGGTACGCTGATCACTAACGGTGGTCATAATCCCTTGGAGCCTGTTGCTATGGGCGTGCCTGTTATGGTGGGACCGAACCATTGGGATTTTGCCCAAATTACGCTGATGTTGGCGGATGCTGGTGGGTTAAAGGTTGTCGCTTCGGCGGATGAACTTGCCGCTAACTTGATTGAGTATTTTGCTAAACCTGAGTTACGCCTGCAGGCGGTGAACGCGGGATTGGCTGTGGTTGAGGCTAATCGTGGTGCCTTGCAACGACAATTTCTTTTTGCGCAATCTTTAATAACCGCTTAATTCAACGGGATAATTTGTTAAGTGGATCAGGCGCTTTGCATCGCCGTTTGGTAGCCCTGCATCAGTGATGACCAGTTATCAGCGGTGAAGGCAAGGTTGGGTAGCTTGGCTTGTTCTTTATTAAAGGAACGTAACAGTCTGTCTAGATTCGATTGCTGCCATTGCGGGCTCGGTGTTTTTAACTCACCACGGTCGAAATCGATAAGATAAAACCGCTCTGGCGTTAAGGGTTCAGTTTGTGCGGGCTGGAACAGAATATTCTTGGCATTGAGGTCGGCGTGGTACACACCACGCTGATGGAATTGGGCGATAGTTGCTCCCAATGCTTGCCATTGCTCAGTGCTCATTATCCCTTTGCCGAGTTTAGCGACTAAATCTTCGGCGCCTTCGACCCGTTCGATAATGATATCGGCGCGGTAAAATAATCCATTGCGCACTATGTTGGCGGCAATCGGTTTAGGTACAGCAAAATCTTCGCGATACAAAATGTCTAATAAGCGTAACTCACCCATGGCGCGGGTATTTTCGAGGCCAGTATAAACGTAAGCATCTTTGCTGAATTTCTCCATTAAGCCGCCACGCCAATAATGACGCAATACCCAATGACTGTGCTCAAATGCCACAAACCAAGTGGTGTAGCGGCCTTTGGATGAACCGACGACAGCATTTTTAGCCCGCCAAAAATCCACCGAGAACCACGCGGGATCGATATCTGTTGGCGTATCTTGGCAAAGCGCCATGTGACCTTGGGCGGTTTTTATGATCTGTATCTGAGCATTCATCGGAGATTTGTTGACTTAAGCGTGGCACCTAGGGCCATTCTACATTAAGATCCTTAGCTTGCGCCAAATAACCTTAAGAGCTTTTAGCTTCAATCCCAATGAGTTTAAATCCCAATACCATGAATTCTCTTTGTTTGCTTCGCTTATCCGCTATCGGTGACGTCTGTCATGCCGTGGCTATGGTGCAGGCGATTCAGCGGCAATACCCCGAGCTCAAAATCACATGGGTGATCGGTAAACTCGAATATCAATTGTTGAAGCATTTACCCGGCATTGAGTTTGTTATTTTCGATAAATCTCAAGGGTGGCGCAGTTATTTTAATTTGCGTAAGGCCTTAAAAGGCCGACGTTTTGACGTGCTGCTGCATATGCAGGTTGCGCTGCGTGCAACTTTGGCTTCATTAGCCATTTCGGCAAAGGTGCGCATAGGCTTTGATCGTGCCCGCGCTAAAGAAGGTCAGTGGCTAGTGACAAATCACAGGGTGGAGCCCTTGGAAAATCCCCATGTGCTCGAAGGATTTATGGGATTTGCTAAGGCGATTGGCGTTAACGATCTCACTCCTCAATGGCATATTCCTGTGCCAATTGCGGATACTGAATTTGCCCAGACGCAGATTAAAGACAATGAAAAAGTCTTTATCATTTGCGCCGCAGCCAGTAAGGCTGAACGTAACTGGTTACCAGAGCGTTATGCCGCCGTTGCGAGCCATGCGATTGCGAAAGGATTTAGAGTCATGCTGTGCGGTGGCCCAACTCAGCTTGAGAAGGATTTAGCAGAGCAAATTTTGCAGGCGTGTCCCTCTAAAATCGATAATTTAGTTGGCAAAACCAGTCTGACTCAATTATTGGCCCTGCTCAAACGCGCAAGCTTAGTGTTAGCACCGGATACTGGCCCTGCGCATATGGCGGTTACCCAAGGCACGCCAGTCATTGGTTTATATGCCCATTCCAATCCTGGGCGCACAGGTCCTTACCTATCGCAGCAATATGTGGCGAGCGCCTATGATGAGGCAATAGCATCCCAACATAGTGGCGAAGTTAAGTGGGGCACTCGCGCCAAAGGCGAGCATCTAATGTCATTGATCAGTGTTGAAGCTGTGATTGAGAAGTTTGAGTTAGTGGTTCAGCAGACACTCAGTTCAGGCTTGTTAGTATCGTGCATTCTTGTTCAGCACTCTTGAAATATCGCTGCATTAGCGGTGGGTATTCAGAATATCGTTTAGGAGATAAATCATGCGGATAGCCATTGCCATTGACAGTTTAGCGGGTGGCGGAGCCGAAAAGGTCATGATTACCTTAGCCAAGCAATTTATTCGCTTAGGGCATGAGCCGCATTTTTTAGTCATGGAAGATAATCGCTATTATGAAATCCCAGATGACTTACCCATTCATCAATGTTTTGTCCCTAAGGATAAAGATTTCGACCATTTTGGGCGATTGAATGCTTCGGTTAACAAACTCAGCGCAAAAATCGCGGAAATTGAATTTCAAGTGGGCAAGTTTGATTTGTTTTTATCAAATTTAGATAAAACCAATTTAATGATGACCAAAACTGGTGTTTCACCGCTTTATGTCATAGTCCATTCTTCTGTAGAAGAAGAGTTGAGCCGCCAATTTAAACTGGGACCGTTTGCTTATTTCAAGAAGCTAAAATCCAAAAAAGCGCTAAATGGCCAGCATTTGATTACTGTCTCAAATGGCATTGCAAAGGAGATTAAAGATAAAGGTCGTTTGCATCCAGCATCTATGCAAACTATCTATAATCCATTTGAATTTAACGAAATCACATCTCAATCACAGCAAGATAATCCGCAAATCCCTCAGGGAGATTATCTTATTCATGTCGGTCGCTTTGCTAAGCAAAAGCGCCATGATGTGTTGTTTGAAGCCCTCAAGCTCACGCAAAATCAACTTCCTGTCGTGCTCTTGTGTCATAACCACAAAAAAGCGATAAAAGCAGCGAAAAAGTTTGGTATTGAAAAGCGATTAATTATTCCCGGTTTTCAAAGTAATCCTTTTCCATGGATTAAGCAGGCTAAGGCATTAGTGCTCAGCTCTGATTTTGAAGGTTTACCGACAGTCTTGATTGAATCTTTAGCTTGTGGGACTCCTGTTGTGAGCACTGATTGCCCACATGGACCCAGTGAAATTTTAACGGGGAATTTAGTGCCTTATCTCGTGCCGCGTCGTGATCCCAAAGCGTTAGCTAAAATGATAGACGAGGTTGTTAGCTTGCCGCCATCCCTCGAGCAGGTTGAGATTTTGGCCAAAGTCGATGCGACCTTAATTGCCGAACAATATTTAGCGTTGGCAAAATAATTTATTCGTTTGTGTTTTAGGAGCATGCTTGTGGAAGAAGCCAAACAAGCCAAAAGACGTTATTTATTTTACATAGCGCAAAACTATTCCTATGCGATGTTAAGGCCACTTCAACAAGTCATTTTGGAAAGAGGTGATGAGGTTAGCTGGTTCTTAGAGGGAAATGAGGTCGATCCTAAGTTTTTAAAAACCGATGAACTGCGCTTGCAGAGCATCGATGCTGTGAAAGCGTGGAAACCAGATGCGGTATTCGTCCCTGGGAACGTTGTCCCTCGTTTTATTCCTGGGGTTAAAGTGTGCGTATTCCATGGATTTAATGCGGGTAAAATGAATCATAAGGGCCGAGAAGATCACTTCGAAATCAGAGATTGTTTTGATTTGTATTGTACCCAAGGCCCTGCGACGACTCTGCCCTTTCTGAAACTAGAGAAAAAGTTTGGTACTTTTACTGTCGTTGAAACGGGATGGCCTGCGCTCGACCCCCTATTTCTTGAGAATAAAGATAATCCCTATATCAAAGCTGATGACCCAAGGCCAGTAGTACTCTTTTGCTCAACATTTTCCCCAAGTTTGACCTGCGCACCTGTGGTATTTGAGCAGATTAAAGCCCTGTCGCAAAAGAGCCAATGGCGCTGGTTAGTGCAATTTCATCCAAAGATGAATCCTAAGATTGTTGAGCAGTACAAGGCTTTAGAAAACGAGAATTTACAGTTTGTTGAAACTGATAATGTGATCCCTTTGCTACAGGCGGGGGATGTGATGTTGTGTGACACTTCATCGATTCTGTTGATGTTTTTAATGCAGCGAAAACCAGTGGTGACCTTTAAAAATCAGTCACCGAAAGATCATTTAATCGATATCAGTCGGGTTGAGGATATTGAATCTGCATTAACGCGAGCACTGAGTCGTCCTGATGATTTGATGGCGCACATCCATGATTATTGCAATCAAATTCACCCTACGGGCGATGGTCAATCTAGCCAGCGAGTTTTAGCCGCAACAGATGCTTTGATTGATAAAGGCACAGATTGGCTAAAACCTAAACCATTGAACTTGTTGCGCCATTTTAAGATGCGGCGCAAGCTAGGTTATTGGAAGTTGTTTTAGCTAGTTGTCGTTACTTATGGGCCGATATTGAAATATCGGCCCATTTTGTTAGCCTTGCAGTTTCGTTTCTTCAACCAGTTTAAAGATGATTTCTTGCATATTTTTCTGGAAATCTTCAATACTGTGGTTTGCTTTGATGTAGTCAACTGCCTTAACCGCGAGTTCTTGTCTTAGTTGTTCGTTTTCCATCAGATGGCGTATACCATCGACAAATAAATCGACTTTATCAAAACCATCTCCGAGCACTGTACCTGTAAATACGCCAAATTGACTCGTCAGCTCGTCGGGGTCACGGCAACTGACGAGAAGGGTGCCATAAGATAACGCTTCTAAGAAAGAAATTGGTAGAGCTTCGTGAATTGAAGTGTTGACTAAAATTTTAGCATCTTTGATTAGCTGGTTTTTTCGATCGCCTTCTACATGCCCTACAAAATGTAGGTTGGGAATATTTAGGTAGTCATTCATGATGGACTGATTTTTCTTTGACTGCCTAAATGACTGACCTAGCATGAAAAATTCATATTCAGGCATCAGTTTAGCTATCTCGCAAAATAACCAACCACGTTTGACTGACTCAATTCGTCCCAGAAAGATAATGTGATTTTTCTTCGGGTGTGCTTCTACATCGAAATTATGATCGATCTCGATAGGATTGGGTAAATATTTGATTTCTGTTTTATCATCGAGATTGTAGAGATCTCTGGCTTTACGATCTAAAAAGCGTGCCTGAGAAATAAATGAGACTTTCCCTGCCGCCCAAA
The DNA here is from genome assembly GCF_025653365.1 of Shewanella sp. SW32. Classification (NCBI taxonomy): domain Bacteria; kingdom Pseudomonadati; phylum Pseudomonadota; class Gammaproteobacteria; order Alteromonadales; family Shewanellaceae; genus Shewanella; species Shewanella sp. SW32. Next base: position 28,606 of record NZ_JAKKSJ010000020.1, read on the forward strand.
GGTCATGAACAAACTGATAAATATTACTGTCCCAATAACTTTTCTCAGGGAAAAGTTTTACGGTATTAATTTCATCCCATTCATAATCAGGTCTTGGATCTTGAACCCAAAATAGGAGTTTTTTATCAATATTGGGGATAGTTTTTAGAATACGATATGAGTGGGTTGTCATTTCTATTGACAGAAATATATCGTAATTCTTCTTTTTCAGAAACCTAATATTAAGGAAATCCATAAACTTAGCCGCTAAGCGATAAACTTTAATGCCATCTATCATATAGCGACGAGGTATTAATCTTTGCTTGCTGCAGTCTTTTTTTATCAGCACTTCTACTTCAATATTTTCGTTGGGTAAGTGTTTGGCGATTAAGTGGCGTGCTAGAAAACCGTATCCACCATACACTGTGCCTGTACCACCAAAGTACTCATCAACTAATAAAGCCACTTTAAGCTTACTCATTACTACCCCAAAAAATCATTTATTGCTAATTCTACTTAGGCAGAATTATTTGATGGGAAGTATTTTGATATTTTTCAAATAGACTATCAATGAATTTATTTATTCATAAATACAGAATGGTTAACCTTATAATAAACTGTTTTATCGATGTTCAATAATAGTAATTATACAGGTTAAATGTATTGTATTTCTGTGTGTTATTACTCTTTGTTTGATGCATTTGTTAACGTCTTGTGTTTTTTAATCCAATTAAAACGAGCTTTCATACTGTATCAGAGTGTAACGGGTGTTGGAGGTTAAGTAGAAACTCTACTTATATTCAATAGAGTTTCTACTTTTTACCGTATTAAAGATATTTATTCGGCTAAGTTCAAATATTGCTTTGCAATATTTTGACTATCTACGGCTTTAAGAATAGCAAGGTCTTCAAGCGATGGAGGCGATGCCAGACATTCCAGAGCCTTTTGTGCCAACAATGCAGGTTGGCGAACGGGGACCAAATATTTAGCTAAATGTCCGGTAAGGATTTCATTCGGGCCGTGAGGGCAGTCAGTGCTTACGACGGGGGTGCCACAGGCCAATGACTCAATGACTACCGTTGGCAAGCCTTCAAAATCTGAGCTCAGTAGCATTAATTCTGCGTTGGCAATCCAAGCATAGGGATTATGTTGAAAACCGGGTGTGATAATTCGGTGCTCAACACCGTATTTTTTGGCTAATTTACGCGCTTTATTTGGTCGATTACAGAGAAGCACGAGTTTAGGTGCTGTCGGCATATCCCTCAATGCTTTGAAGAGAATGTCATGGCGCTTTTGACGAGTGACTCTACCCACATGGATCATATAAGGCTCATTGGGAATTTCGGCGATGACTTCTTGAGTCTTAATTTTTATTTCTTCTAAGCGAAAAGGGTTGTAGATGGTTTGCACGCTCTGGGGTTTTAACCAAGAAGTGGCTCTGAGTTCGTCGGCAATACCATTTGAGACTGTGATGATTTTTTTGCCGATCAGAGCCTTGGCTTTTTTCCATCTGCGCCAGAAGTGTACTGGACCGCGTTTTAACTCCATCAATAACTCTTGTTTTAACGCACAATGACAGAAGTAGTAGCAAGGATCGAAATGACAGCCGGAAACAACAACATCGCAGTCAGTTGAATTACTTAGAAAGAGTGAAAACTTGCCCGTTTTTTCGGCGGCGCTCACTTTAGCTTTGAGTTGTTGTATCTGCTCCTGTAGCGAAGGTTTTTGACCCGCTTCAAACAGATAATGAATGGTCACATTTTGCGGAGGTATAAAATCGCCTTCCTTGTGAAACACAAACAAATGCACATCTTGTCCTGCTTCCTGTAACACTTCTGCCTGCGACAAGGCGACTTTCACTGTGCCGTTGGAGAAAAAGTTATGGCAAAAAATCGCGATTTTCTTCATATATGCTCTTCTGCGTGTCTTCAAACGTCGTTTTTTAAACCTAACACTGCTCAGTGTATATCGTTAAACAGGGGGAGCAACATTGTATGTGGTCGGTTTTAATTTCGTGCAACATTATACCTGTTCGTGCCTTTACATGGGCTTAATCAATAGCGTTCTTGCTTATTTTTAAGTTTTTTATCGGTATTTAAAGTCGTTTTTGCTGCGATTATTCACTCGCTTGGCTAAAACGAGTAGACTGGCGAGCAATGATTTTTGGCATCCATGTGAGTTGAGTCAGCAAAGTGCATACAAGAGCTATTTATCCAGGAACTTTCGATCCTATCACCAATGGTCATGCCGACTTGATTGAGCGTGCGGCTAAACTGTTTAAACATGTGGTGATTGGCATTGCGGCTAATCCTTCCAAACAGCCTAGATTTACCCTTGAAGAGCGAGTTGAATTGGTCAATCGGGTGACTGCTCATTTGGATAATGTCGAGGTGGTGGGGTTTTCTGGGTTGCTAGTGGATTTTGCCAAGGAGCAAAAGGCCAGTGTACTTGTGCGTGGGTTACGCGCGGTATCCGACTTTGAATATGAATTCCAATTAGCAAATATGAATCGCAGATTGAGCCCAGATCTGGAAAGCGTATTTTTAACGCCCGCTGAGGAGAATTCTTTTATATCTTCCACCTTAGTAAAGGAAGTCGCCCTGCATGGTGGCGATGTGAGCCAGTTTGTTCACCCTGAAGTAACGGCTGCATTGGTGGCAAAGCTTAAGTTGGTTAAACCTTAGATTTTACCTGCGAACTAGATAGTTTTTACGTAGGAGTTTTGTGTTAACTTTGAGGCATTGTTGCCTTGTGATGATACTTAAAAGGATGTTATGAAGGCTTTTTTTTCCCCCACGATCCTTGCTACTAGCATTGCCTCTGGCCTATTTTTTTCTTCAATGCTTGCTGCTGCACCTTGGGTCGATGCCTCTGATATATATCTTAGAGCTGACATTCAAGCACTTGCTGATGCGGGTGTGATCACTGTGCCTGTGAATACTTATCCATTGATGTGGTCTGGCATTGGTGGTGATTTAGCGAAAATTGAGCCTGAGCTGCTTTCTCCTTCTTTAGTACAAGCCTTTGCACGGGTTAATTTTTATTATCAAAATGCTGTCGATAATCGTGGTAATGCACGGATAAAAGTATCGGCAGCATCTGATCCTGCTCGCTTTCAACATTATGGTTCTGACTATCGCGAGAAAGGTGAAGTGCTGGGCTCCTACGAGTATTTAGGATCGCGTGTTGCTTATAAGGCGACTGTGGCAGAAACCTATGATCCGCAAGATAATAAAAATTTCCGCCTTGATGAGTCTTATTTTGCCATCATTTTTGGCAATTGGATCGCAACCTTAGGCGCGGTTGAGCAGTGGTGGGGACCGGGGTTTGACTCGGCTCTACATCGTTCTAATAACGCCCGCCCTATGTCATCGTTAACCTTGAGCCGTAACAATGCCGCGGCTTTTGAAACACCTTGGTTATCTTGGATTGGCCCTTGGACCTTTAAAACCGGATTTAGTTTAACTGAAGTGGATCGTGCTGTGCCTAAGACGGCTGAGTGGGATATGCGCTTAAGTGCAAGACCGATTAAACAGTTAGAAGTGGGATTGTCTTGGTCGACCTTATTTTGTGGTGAGGGCCAAGATTGTAACTTTGACTCTTGGTGGGATTCGGTTGCGAGTAATGCTGTTTGTATCGATGGTACAAATGATTGTGCGCCTAATGAGCGCCGCGATGCAGGCCATAGAACTCAAAGTATTGATATGCGTTATGCCGATACTTTGCAGGATATCCCCGTTGGATTATATCTCGAACATAGTTGTGAAAATGGTAGTGACTGTGGCTCACTTTGGGGGATTGATACCCATTTTGGCACATCGGGTAAGCAGTTTAAGTTGTTCATGGAATATTCGGACACCTATGTAAAATGCGATGGTGATAGTGCCAATTGTTTCTATGAGGATCCTGTCTATCTGAGTGGTGCTCGCTACTATGGTCGTGCTTTGGGTTCTACCTATGATAGTGATGCACAAGTGTTTGTGGTTGGATTAGTTGGCCAGTTTAATAACAGCCGTGGTTTTACCTCGTTGCTGCGTTATGCAAAGCTGAATAAAGATGGCTCCAATGTGGTTAACACTTGGGCACCACAACCGCCAAAAGAAGATTTATTGATGCTGGAGCTTTCTTACCGTATGCCAGTGTGGAAAGGCATGTGGAGCTTAGGTGGAACAGTATCGAGATCGGAATTTGAAGTTCAAGAAAATGATACCAATGCCACGCTATTTAGCAGTTTTGAGTATCGTTTTTGACAGATATAATTGATTAAATAACGAAAAATGCCAAGCACTTGCTTGGCATTTTGGCTTATAAATAACGCAATATTAGCGTGTTTGGCAAATGCCACAAAATACTGTGGTGCGCTGGCCTAAACGGATTTCACTCAGCAAGTTACCGCAGCTGGTGCAGGTTTCACCGCCGCGACCATAGACATGCAGTTTTTGGGCGAAGTAGCCGGGCTTGCCATCGGCATTGGTGAAGTCTTTCAGCGTGGTGCCACCCTGTTTAATGGCATGGGCTAAGATTTGCTTCACTTCGGCAACTAAAACGGTCAAACGCTCGATATCGATTTTACCTGCTTCGGCCTCTGGGTGAATGCCCGCCGCAAACAGGGCTTCATTGGCGTAAATGTTGCCCACTCCCACTACGATATGATTATCCATCAGACAGAGTTTGATCGCTTTTTTCTTGCCCGTTAAAGCTGCTGCTAATTGTTTGACATTAAAAGCATTAGTCAGTGGCTCTGGCCCCAGTTTGGCAAGTAATGGATGCGCTTCTTCTGGGAGTTCACACCATAGCCAAGCACCGAATCGTCTCGGATCGTTAAAACGTAAAATGCGGCCGTTGGCGAGCACTAAGTCGATATGGTCATGCTTTTCCACTGGCGTGTCGTGGGGCAAAATCCGTAAACTCCCTGACATACCCAAATGCACTATGCTGGTGCCCGCGTCAGTGTCGATTAATAGATACTTAGCACGGCGTCGCACTTGGCGTATAACTTGACCGATAATCTGTTTGGCTATGTCAGGCACAGGCCAGCGCAACGAGCCATTGCGGATCACAAGATCTATTACGGTTTGCTCGACAAGGTATGGGGCAATACCCTGACGGGTGACTTCAACTTCTGGTAATTCCGGCATGGATTCTTTCTTATCTTAAGTAAAATGGGGTGACATTAAGTTGCGGGTTTCGCATCGAGGATCGGTTGCAGTTTAGCTCTTAAACTCGGTGGTACTAAATACCAATTACCTGCGGGAGACTTTAAGGCGCCTTCATTGGGAAAATAGATCCACAGTTGAGCATCGCGGATATCTGCAATCTGGATGACTAACTCTTGCGGATTATCTGTGGTTTCTGGCGCGGCGGTTAAGGGGGATACCCGTATGGTTTGCCACGCCTTTGCCCATTCATCACAGTTGAGGACTTTAGTGTCGCACTCCCATTGTGATGCTTGCTTGTGCAGCCATAACCCGTCGAGTTGCAGCTGTGAAAGCGGCGCATTATCGTCAAATAGTCGCTGAGCATCACTCGGAACATTATTGGTTTTGTTATCCATAAAAGTCAGCACGGCGACCATAAAGGCGCAGGCGACTATGATGATGTTATTCCATTGCTTACGAGTTAATGCCATAGAAATGTGTAACGCTAAGTATGGGGTGATGCTTCGAGTTTATCACGGCCAAATTGAGATGCTAGCCCTTAAGCGATGGAGTGGTGATGCTTAACCGCCAGTGGCATTCATAAAGCGTAGGATTTGTACCTGATTATTGCCAAAGTCGTGCTGCTTAGGCTTGAGATTAATTCCCGCGAGAATAGCGACTTTTAATCTTTCAATATCAGCCGGAAATTCCCGGACTATGCTTTTGAGATCAACGGCATGTTCATTGCCTAAACACAGCAGTAATTGGCCTTCGACTGTGACGCGCACGCGATTACATTCGTGGCAGAAGTTGTGACTGTGGGGCGAGATAAAGCCGATATGGATTGGGCTGTCGGCCATAGTGTAATAACGTGCTGGGCCACCGGTACGTTTGTTGGAAAGCTGTAGCGGATAGTGACTATTAATGATGGCTTTTACTTCATCGCTGCTGCAATGACGGGCGCGTTTCCGCTCATCCATTTCGCCAAGTGGCATTTCTTCGATAAAGGCGATGTTTAAGTTGCGGCCACGGCAGAAATCAACTAAATCAATAACTTCATTATCGTTCTGCTGTTTTAAAATCACCGCATTAATCTTGATTCGTTCAAATCCCGCCGCAATAGCCGCATCTATACCGTCGATGACTCTGTCTAATTTGCCGTTACGCGTTAGCTGAGTAAACAGTGTGGGGTTTAAGGTATCTAGGCTGATATTGAGGCGCTTTAATCCTGCATCAAACATGGGTTTAGCTAATTTTGTCAGCCTTGAACCATTGGTGGTCATGGATAAATCCGTCAGCCCAGGCAGTTTGCCAAGCAGACCCACTAGCTGGTCGCAATCGGTGCGAACTAAGGGCTCACCGCCGGTCAGGCGAATTTTAGTCACACCAAGCTCGGTAAAGGCTTGGGCAATCCAAGCTAATTCTTCGAGGTGGAGTACGTGGTCCTTTGGCAGAAAACAGGGATCTTCCGTCATGCAATAAACACAGCGAAAGTCGCAGCGGTCGGTGACCGAGAGCCGTAAATATTCGACCTTACGGCCAAAGGAATCCACAATTAGACTCATAAAAACTCACTGGATCCTAAAGCAGATCCGCAAAGGGTTGAATAAATACTGTTTCACCTGCATTCACGGCTTCTGCATCATCCCCTATGATGATGAGGCAATTCCCTTTAACCATTGAACTTAACATCCCAGAACCTTGGTTGCCCGTGCTACTCACGTGCAGACGTCCATCTTTACCAAGCTGATAAATCCCGCGAATAAATTCGGTGCGGCCTTGACGGCTTCGTAGAGTTTCATCACTTATTGCAGGGAATAGCTGCGCTTGCCAGTTCACTTCACCTGCTAATTTTCGTAAAGCGGGCTGCACAAATTGCAGGAAAGACACCATGACTGCGACTGGGTTGCCAGGTAGCCCGAAGAATAAGCTGTCATTCACTTTACCAAAGGCGAGTGGCCGACCCGGACGCATGCTAATCCGCCAGAAATCAATTTTTCCGAGGCGTGCAAGCACGGTTTTGATGTAGTCTGCATCGCCGACAGACACACCACCCGAGCTAATGACGACATCAGCAAGGTTGGCGGCTTTAGCGAGAGTTGCTTCAAGGGCGGCTTCAGAATCTTCGATAATGCCTAAATCGATAACGTCACAACCGAGACGTTTTGCCATCGCTTTGATGGTAAAGCGGTTTGAGTCATAGATGCAGTTAGCTTTGAGTACTTCGCCGGGCTGGCTCACTTCATCGCCGGTGGAGAATACTGCAACAGTTGGTCGGCGATATACACTCACGTGATTGAGCCCGAGTGAGGCCAGTAAACCTTGTTCGGCGGCGCTTAGGCGAGTGGCTTTTGCAAGTGCGACTTGGCCTTGAGCAATATCTTCTCCAGCGAGGCGAACGTGTTGGCCAGAAAGAATACGGCCTTCAAAGCTAACAATGCCATCGACTTCCTTGGCAAGCTCTCGGGGCTGCACAGTATCGGCACCCGCGGGCACTGTTGCGCCTGTCATGATACGCACGGTTTCGCCGACCTTAAGCGTGGCCGAATATTGATGACCGGCAAGAACCTCTCCCACTAATTTTAAGGTGGTAGGCATTGGGTCTTGATAGACAAAGGCGTAGCCATCCATCGCCGAATTAGTTTGTTGTGGTACGTCGACGGGAGAAATGCTGTCGCTGGCCAGAACGCGGTTATCTAAGGCATCTAACTCAATGTCTTCAATCTCTGCCACGGGTGAAACATGGGATAAAATTTGCGCTAAACCTTGGCTGACGCTGAGGTTTTTGTTGTCGCCTATGGCGCAGGTATCCACTGCCGAAATGGGGTATTGGAGTGGCGCTTCCCAGTTTTGGGCGTACTCCATCACAAAATCGGCAATTTGGCTGACATTGTTGAGATCGAGTCGGCGCAGCTCACTCGGGAGTGCGTCGTTTGGCAACTGAGTGTCATCGCAACAGGCGATGGCGAGGATATTCTCATCTTGGGTGTAGATAAAAGGTTTGCCGTGGGCGGCGCGGTGCAATTCAATCTTAGGTAAGGCAAGTTTTTTAAAGCCTTCGACGAGGACGATATCGACTTTGTCGGCTTCGATTTGCTTGAGTAAATGGACTAACTCAGGATCGCCATCGCGCGCATCTTCTGTCATCAGCGCCCAGCGTACATGGGAGGCGACCAGCATTTGTCGTGCGCCCGCTTTACGCATTTCGTAACTGTCTTTGCCGGGAATATCTACGTCGAAATTATGGTGGGCATGTTTGATTACGGCTAAGCGCAGGCCACGTTGATTTAATTCGGGGATCAATTGCTTGAGTAAGGTGGTTTTCCCCGTGCCACTGTAGGCACAAAATCCGAGAACGGGAATAGCGAGCGGATTGTCGAAGGGGTTACTCATTTGCACCTCTAATTTGGGTTATTGGAGCCTTTTTAGCTATTGGGTGATTTCTATCGCTAGTCGTTGTTTTTGTTCTGGCGTATTCACATTCACAAAAGCATTGGGCTGGTCGGCGAATGACGCTACGACGAAGTGATGTTTGATATACCAAAAGTCCACTTTACGCTCACCCGCCTCAAGAAACGCTTTCATCGAGTCGCGTAAGCTAGGTTTTAAGAGTAAAACAACGGGTTGTTCATACTCACCGTCACTGGCGACAGCAATCTCGGCTTTTTCTGCTTCAATTGCTGCCAACATACGCGGAACAAGGTCGAGTGGCAGGAGTGGGCAGTCGCAGGGCACTACTAATAAGTAGTCTGCATCTGTTTGGCCCATAGCGGTGATCATACCCGCTAAAGGTCCGAGGAAACCACTATGCTCGTCACTTATCACCTTAAAACCGAACTCAGCATAACGTGTTTGGTTACGATTTGCGTTGATCAGGATCTCCTTAACCTGAGGTTTTATTCTATCTATTGTGTGCTTAATCATGGCTTCGCCGTTTAATTCGACAAGACCTTTATCGTCGCCACCCATGCGACGGGCCATACCACCGGCGAGAATAACGGCATCAATTTGCGATGACATACAAAGGCTCCTGTGCTGGCAAAGATTCAGGCTGTTGATAAGAGGTCATCACGCGCTCACCTTCTATGTGCCACTGTTGTTCGCAGATGGCGGTTAGCGCGCAATTCTGATGGCTACTCAGTAACATTCCTGTGCCTTCGTGTTTGAGTTGTTGGATCATTTTTAATACTAGCTCTTGGGAATCCTTGTCCATATTGGAGGTGGGTTCATCGAGCATTAACAGTTTAGGTTGTAGGATCCAAGCGCGCGCAATCGCGAGGCGCTGTCTTTCGCCGCCAGAGAGATTACTGGCCCTTGCCTGCAGCAGCGATCCTAGCTGCGCCATCTCAATCGCTTGAGTAATCCGCTGTTTCGCCTTGGCTTTTGTTTCTGAGCTGAAATTCAGCCCATAGGTGAGATTATATTCTACTGTGCCGTCGAACAAATAAGGATGTTGGTGCAGATAAACAGCCTTACCTAACAATGGATTGCGTCGCCACCAAGCATTTTGGGCAAAACCGACAGCCTCAATATGACCTTTGGTTGGTGGCATTAAGCCCGCCAGAATTTTCATCAAGGTTGATTTGCCTGTGCCATTGTCGCCTTGCAGATAAATCACATCTCCTTGGCAGAGCGATAATACGTCGGCTTTGAATAACAGGCGCGCACCAAAGGACATTTCTACGTCACGGGCGATCAGTTTGACCTTAGTCATTGCTTAATGGCTCCTTGGCATGGCTTTGCCGCGTAAACTACCTAAGGCAAAGTTGAGGATCAAGGCCAAGATTAGCAGCACTAGCCCGAGGGCGATAGCTTGGGCGAAGTCACCTTTGCTGGTTTCAAGTGCGATTGCGGTAGGAATATTACGGGTCACGTTTAAAATATTGCCGCCGACCATCATAGAGCAGCCGACTTCGGTCAGAATGCGACTAAAGGCCGCGACAATCGCCAGCAGTAAGGGCATGCGCAGTTCTCGGCATACTGTCCACACTGCACGGCACCAAGAGGCACCTAAGGTGCGTGAGGTTTCCCAAGCTCTGCGATCAACGCTAGTGAATGCGGCTTGGCTCATTGCAATTAGCACGGGGGCACAGATGAACATTTGCCCGAGAATCATGCCTTCTTGGGTAAATAACCATTTTAGATCGCCCAGAGGACCGTTACGCGTTAGCAGTAAATACACGAGTAGACCGATAACCACTGTAGGGATTGATTGCAGAGTTTGAACTAAGTTAGTGACTATCCATTTGCCGCGAAATGGTGCAAACGCCAACACAAAGCCGAGCACCATGGAAGGAACCAGCGTGATCAGCAGTGCCGCGAAAGAAACCGAAAACGAGATCGAAATGATGGACCAAACGTCAGGGTCTAAAGAAAACAGCAGGCTTAACGCCTGCTGTAATAGTGCTAGCCAGCCGTCGTTCATTCGCTATAAGTTGCCTTGAACAATTGCTCGCCTTCGACTTTGAAGTTGTTGATCATGCTTTGACCTTCTTTGCTGATCAACCAGTCGCTGAATGCTTTAGCGCCTTTGTGGTTCAGATCTGGGTATTTAGCAGGGTTGATGAGAATGACTTGGTATGGGTTGGCTAAGGTTTTGCCACCATCGAAATCAACGGCAAGATCGAGTTTAGTTTTATAAGCCACGAAAGTACCACGGTCAGACAGAGTGTAACCTTGCATTTCGTTTGCCATCAGCAGGGTTTTACCCATGCCTTGACCGACTGAAGTATAACCTTTGAAGTTAGGAGTAACATTTGCCGCTTTCCATACTTCTAACTCTTTGATGTGAGTGCCTGAGTTGTCACCACGAGAGATAAAAGGTACGCCTGATTTTGCCATTTTAACGAAGGCTTCTTCGGCCGTTTTGCTGTCACGGATTTTTGCTGGGTCGTTTTTAGGGCCAAGTACTACGAAATCATTTTCCATAATGCCACGGGGCTCGACACCAAAACCATCGGCGACGAATTTAGCTTCGGCGCTAGGTGCGTGAGTCATGACTAAATCCACGTCACCTTGCTCACCTAGTTTCAGGGCTTTACCTGTACCAGTGGCGATGACTTGAACCTTGTAGCCTGATTCACTTTCGAACTTAGGTAACAGTTCTTTCAATAGGCCTGAGTTTTCTGTGCTGGTGGTGGTGGCTAACTTGATAATTTCAGTCGAGTGAGCGGGTAAAACAGTGAACATACTGGCTGCAACAACCAGTCCCAGTAATGACTTCATATGAGATTTCATGTTTAGCATGGGTACTCCTTGGCGGAAAATAGGATTCCAACTCAAATGCCTACTGAGTGGAAGGTCTCGTAAATTGTAATACGTTCGGTTGAAAGCAAGTTAGATGCCAAGCTGAGAATGCGGTCATTTTCTTCACAGCTTAACCTAATTTGTGAGCTTGATCCCAAGCTTAACAAATACTCTTCAGACAAATTGTCTCAGGACAAACTTCTGATGGTTCATAGTGACCTATTCATCTATTTTCAGTGCTAGAATTGGTCGCAAATGAGTCAAAATGTCCAGAAGCAGACAATATGAGCCAGATAGATAATAACCTCAAGCCTCTTCCATCGGCAGTATCGGTACTGATTGTTGATGATGAACCCGGAATGCGGAGTTTTTTAAATAAGGCACTCTCGAAGAAATTTGCCTTAGTCGAAACGGCGGGCAGTATCGAAGATGCTGAGCAGCTGCGTAGCCGTTGCCATTTCGATTTGCTTATCGTCGACATTCGTCTGCCTGGTCGTTCAGGTATCGAATGGCATGAAGCGTTGGATGAGCAGGGGCGTCGTTCGGACATCATATTTATGACTGGCTATGCCGACATGGAAGTCGCGATTACCGCGCTACGTGCTGGTGCTTCTGACTTCATCATGAAACCTTTCCACCTTGAACAGATGATGACTGCGGTCGATCGCTGTATCGAACGTCGCTTGCTCAAACGTGAAAACTTGATGCTGCGTCGTGAGGTTTCAATCGGTTATTCATCGACCATTATTGGCAGCAGTGAAGCCATGAAGTCGGTGAAACATATCATCGAACGTGTAGCGCCGACCAATGCCGTCGTCTTGATCCAAGGTGAGTCGGGCACGGGTAAGGAATTAGTCGCACGGCAATTACATTTGCTCAGTGGACGTCAGGGACCTTTTGTCCCCGTTAACTGTGGCTCTATCGCCCCTGAACTGCTCGAAAGTGAATTGTTTGGCCATACCGCTGGTGCATTTACGGGTGCGAAAGGCAATCGTGAAGGTTTATTCAGTTTTGCCTCGGGCGGGACGATTTTCCTCGATGAAATTGGCGAAATGCCACTGAAAATGCAAACGGCATTGCTCAGAGTATTAGAGCAAAAAGCGATTCGCCCAGTGGGCAGCGAGAAAGAAGTGAACATCGATGTGCGAGTGATCGCGGCCACTAACCGTACTCTGATTGATGAAGTGGATGCAGGGAATTTCCGTCGAGACTTATATTATCGGCTGAATGTGCTCGATATTTTAATCCCGCCATTACGTGATAGACCCGAAGATGTCGTGGAGTTAACCCATCATTTCACTCGCCAACTTGCCGCTGAATTAGGGGTAAGAGAAGTCGTATGGAGCCATGAAGATATGGTGAAACTACAGCAACACGAGTGGCCTGGTAACATTCGTGAACTGCGCAACATGATTGAGCGTTGTATTTTGCTGGGCAAACCGCCAGCGGAATATTGGAAGCAACAGCTGAAGAGTGAGTCTTTATCCACATCGGGTTATCCATTGGATTGGCCATTGAAAGACGTGGAAAAACACCATGTGACCAGTGTTGTGGACTTACATTCTGGCAATAAGTCCGCCGCGGCGAGGGATTTAGGCGTATCGCGCAAAACCTTAGATCGCAAGTATAAAGAGTGGTTTGATTTTAGTGGCGAACAGGAGTCATAGAGTGTCATTCTTCACTCACTTTTTTGGTGTCAGTTGGCAGCAAATGCAGGCCAAGGTGCGCTATCGCATATTAATCCTGACGTTACTGCCCATTCTACTGACACTGGTGAGTTTAGTGTTTATCACTATTTACTGGAACATCAGTTATACAGGTAAGCAGCTGTTTATGAAGGTTAAAGCTGACTTATCTGTTGCCGAAAACACTTTGCAGCAAGTGCAAGTACGCCAAGAAAAACAACTTGAACGTGTGGTGACGTCTTGGACTTTTCAAAATGACTTTAGGCCACTTTTCAGTGGTAAAGAATTAAGTGGCGAAGTCAGCTACCGAGCCAGTATTGATGCTTTTCTTCTTGAACAGAAAAAACAGCTAAATCTCGATTATTTGCGTTTAGTTAGTGTTGCCGAAGCGGCCGCAGACCCCGATTTACGACAAATCCTTCCTAAGTTAGACGGTTTATTACCTTACTCCGGCTTGATGGTGCTGCCGCCCGAGCGTTTAGCACGTATCGATCCCGAATTGGCTATCACTGCGAGCATTCCGATAGTTGCAACCTTGCGGGCGCAGAGCCCCGTTAAAACCGTTGAAGAACGTGGTTTATTGAGCCGTAGCCTATTGCCCGTCCCTGATATGGAAGGCAAAGTGGCTTGGTATCTCGATGGTGGGATCTTGTTTAATCGCGATACTCGAATTGTCGACCACATTCGTGATCTGGTATACGACAAAGGCACCTTGCCCGAGCGTTCCATCGGCACTGTGACCATCTTCTTAGATAACATCCGTATTTCCACCAACGTGCCGCTGCATTTTTATCCCACAGGCAATGAGACGCTGGGCCGCGCGCTTGGCAGTTTAGTGTCGGAGGAAGTGAAAGACAAAGTGTTAACTCAAGGCGAGCAGTGGGTCGATCGCGCTTTCGTATTTAACGATTGGTTTATTTCCGCTTATGCCCCCTTGGAAGATGTTCGCGGCCAACGTGTCGGTATGATCTATACTGGCTTTTCTGAATCGCCATTTATCCATAATTATTTACTCAATATCATAGAGCTAGGCACGATTCTAATGTTAGTGCTGTTGGTCTCTGGCCTGCTGGTTTATCGCGGCGCCTATAGTTTATTGCAGCCCATTGAACGTATTCACCATGTTGTACAAGCTGTGCAGTCGGGGCGTAATATTCGTATTGGCGCCTTAGGATTAGATAGGGATAACGAGTTATCGAACCTAGCCGAGCAATTTGACAGTATGCTTGACTTGCTACAGCGTCGAAATGCCCAAATTCAAGCGGCGGCAGAACAGCTTGAAATGAAGGTTGAAGAGCGTACTCGTAGCCTGCAGGATAAAACCTTAGAGCTGCAACGTAACGTGGCATTACTAAACGAAACGCGTCAACAGCTCGTCACTAACGAGAAGCTCACAGCTCTTGGCGAATTGACCGCAGGTATCGCCCATGAAATCAATAATCCGACGGCCGTTATCCTCGGCAATATGGAATTACTGCGCTACGAGCTTGGCGATAATGCAGAAGTAGTGAAAGAAGAAATTGATCTAGTCATTCAACAGGTTGGGCGGATCAGCACTATCATCCGTAGCCTGTTGCAATACAGCCGACCAGGCGAATTCAACGCACCACTAGAAATGCATCCGATGACTCCTATTATCGAAGAAATGTTGGTGTTGGTGCGACATTCGATTCAAAAACAAGAAGTCGTGCTGATCACTGAGTTAAACGCCAGTTGTCCAGTACAGGTTAATCGTCCGCAGTTGCTGCAAGTCTTGATTAATCTTGTAGTGAATGCGGCGCATGCGATGGACGGTAAAGGACGTATTTGGGTGCGAACCTATGACTGGGTGCAGCAGGATATGCCGATTGGCGTCAAAATCGAAGTGGAAGATGAAGGCTCAGGGATAGCGCCAGAGCAGCTGGGACGGATTTTCGACCCTTTTTATACCACACGTAAGGATGGCACTGGTTTAGGTCTTTCGCTCAGTTACGGCATTATCAAGCGGATTGGTGGCACGATAGAAGTGAGTTCAACTTTGGGTAAAGGGTCTTTATTTACCATAGGTTTGTATCATGAAGCGAAGGAAGATCAGCAAAATAATCCCTACGATGGCTTACACTTTGCGGGCAACTACAGCGATATGTCTGCAGATTAGTCTTATCCCGTTAGATAGGCAGTGTGTTGTATTTGGCTGATTAAGTTTAAATTAAAATATGTCGAGCGATTGCTGGCTTTGTATTATGTGGCTTTGCATTACTGATTTTTAGGCAAAAAAAAGCCGGATGATGAGTCCGGCCACAAAGAGTGTGTGTGAGCAATGTCGTGCTTGCAAACTCAGGAGCTCCATAACAACGTCGATTACCAGTCATCGTTGTTAAAGATGAGTTTTGGAACGCACGTTAACGATAATCATTCTCAATTGTGTTTGCAAGCTATTTATTGCAAAAAGTGCACATCTTTACAAATATCGTTTTGCTCTCATCCATTAACGGTTTAGATCGACTTGTACAGATACAGTTTATGATCGACTAAGCTTTTAGGATCGGCTGTTAGTTCAGTAATTAAATATTGATTACTGATCAACAAATTAAGCATCGCAGGGAAGCGGTTCAGCGTCTTCACCTGAATATGATTATAGCCATGGCGGCGTGCCCAAGTTTCTTGATATTCGAGTAGACTCTGCGCTAAGCCTAAACGTCTAAAGTCGGATGCTACTCCACCTAACCAGCTGTAAAATATGGTTTCTTCTTGCTCGTAACCCAGTTTAAAACCCGCAAGTTCACCTTCTACGTATGCGACTAAGATCAAACATGTCTTGCCCTGTAAGCGCTGGTCCAACACTTCGTTTGTGAGTGGGTGATCGAGCTCTGGGATTTGTTGACTAAGTTGGATAAGCTGAACGGCTAACTCGGGAGTCAAACTTGACTCTGCTTTAATTTCAATAGAATACATAGTTTACTCTCATAAAAAATCAGCCCCACTCGCGCGTTAACAGGAGCAGGGCTGAGCTATTAACTGGTTAAATTATAACAGGTCTGGCCAGTTGGGTTAATCAGGAAATTGATTCTTGCGGATTGGCTCGCAAAATCTTGTCCTGTAAGACTTTTAGCAAAACACCGTATGCCGGTAGGAAAAGGCCTAAGCTCACGATTAGCTTAAAGCCGTAATCAACGGTAGCGATTTCGGGCCAATTGGCTGCCATAAAGCTATCGGAAGAGGCGTAAAAAGCGATACTGAAAAAGACTAAAGTATCGACCAGATTTCCAACTAAGGTGGAGGCTGCAGGGGCGACCCACCAAGAGCGACTGGCTCGAATACGGGCAAAAACCTTAATATCCATCAACTGACCAATCAAATAAGCCGCGAAGCTGGCAAAGGCAATTCGGAACACAAAGGTATTCCACTGTGCAAGTGAATCAGCACCTTGAAAGCTGCCTTGATGGAACATCACTCCCATCACGTAGGAAATCATCAAAGCGGGAATCATAGCTTTGAGTATGATGCTTCGTGCGGCTTGTTGGCCAAAAATACGGACAGTGAGATCTGTGGCTAAGTACACGAACGGAAAGCTGAATGCCCCCCAAGTTGTGTGGTAGCCAAACAGTTGAAATGGCAATTGTACTAAGTAGTTGCTGACGCAAATAATCAGTATGTGAAATCCTACTAATAGGAATAAAGCGCGGCGAAGCTGCGCTGTGGTTAACATTAACATATGTGGCCTTTTTAGTTGTGTAGGGCGGGGTGAGGGAACCCGCTAATATTCAATTTATTATGTTTACGACTTTATTGCCGGTGACAGCGTGCTGAAATCGGGTCGCCATTATAGTGGTCGAGTTTTAAGATGCAAGTCTGCTGTTTAAATGTGCACATAGAATGAAAACTCTTCTACACTTTGAATACGTCGAAGGAGGATAGCCATGAGACGATTTTTTGCTACTTTTTGCTTATTTTTAGCTGTGTTACCTGTATCTGTTTCCGCCGCTCAGCCGATAGTGGTCAATGTCGCAACGTCAACGTGGGAGGGATTTGCCAATCGTGATAAAACGGGTTACTACTTCGAGTTACTTCACCGGATTTTCCCTGAGCCAGAATGGCAGCTCAATGTACAGTTTATGCCTTTTGCCCGCAGTTTATATCTTGTTGAGCACAATCGTACCGATATCACGCTCAGCGTTTACAAGGGTGATATTAAAAAGGGGCTATTAACAGAGAATATGGTTGAAGTGGACTCTATCGATGTGGCTGTTACTGCTGAGGTGGCGGCAGGATGGACTGGTATTGAAAGCCTATCCCACAAGAAGGTTCAGGCCATGCTGGCCTACAGATACAATATGCTGACACCTGTGCCTATGTATTACGAAGAAAGTAGCGATATGTTGACTATGCTCAATAGCTTAAATGCTGGACGTATAGATGCCGTGCTAGATTACAAACCTAATTTACTTACGTTTGTTCCTAAATTAAAGGCGCCACAAAATTTTGTGATTATTCAAGGTGTACTCAAGGCCGAAACCTATTTTGTTTTCGCTAACACCGAGAAAGGCCAGATGTTGAAACAACATTTTGACCTTGCACATAAGCGCTTAATCGATTCGGGTGAACAGGACAGGCTTTACCTTGAAACGATTGAAAAACGAAGGGCTGACGGCGCTGAATAGTCTTAATGTTTACTAGGCTTATTACATTTCGAATAAAATCGACATTATGGTTGCGAGTTTATTTTCAAGCTCTTGCCACTCAGCTTCGGGCTCAGAACCTGCAATAATTCCCGCACCCGCAAATAGGTTAATCCGACCGGGTTCGATCAGCGCACTGCGGATCGCTACCGAAAACTCACTCTCATATTTATTGAAATAGCCGCAGGCACCGGCGTACCAACCGCGAATATAACCTTCACGTTGACGAATAAAGTTTAGCGCTGAATACCGCGGCAAGCCGCCAACTGCAGGAGTAGGATGCAGGGCTTGTAACAGTTGGAAATCATTCACGCCCGGTTTCAATTCGGCTCGAATTGCACGGTGTAAATGTTGAATATGGTTCAGCTTAAAAATAGTCGCTAATTCATCGGCGCCAACATAATTGCTCAGCGGCGTGAGCATATTCACTATGTGACTGCGAACAAGTTGGTTTTCAACGCTATTTTTGTTGTCTTCTAATAAAGCGTTCGCCAGCGCAACATCTTCTTCTTGATTGAGACCGCGTACCGTTGTACCAGCAAGTGCCTCGGTAAATAGCTCCTGCTGACGGCGGCGGAATAAACGCTCTGGTGAGCAAGAGATAAAAGTGCGATCTGGACTAAATTGAAAGCCAAACTGAAAACTATTGGGATTACGGCCCTGCCAGCAAGCCAGCACCATCCAAGGATCGATAGGTTCGTTGACTTCAAGTTGTGTTAAGCGGGATAACACGACTTTTGGGGTATCTTGATTGAACTTAGGATCCACCACTTGCTCGACTAATGTCTTCCAACGTTCAAAATCAGGTTTGTCACTGCGCCCAAGTGGAACGATCTTTTTAGGTGGCGAGAGTGGCTTAGCAGGCATGACGGCTTCGATAGCGCCGATGGCCTTATCTATCTCGCTATGGTGATCATTATCAGCAAAATTAAGATTCACTAATAGGCTAAATTTGTTCCCACTGCGTCTAAATTCAATGCGCGGCAGGATAAAGCGGCTATTACCGAACTCAGGCCAAGACTCTATAGTGCGATCAAAGGCAACACCGCCGTAGTAGCGAATATTCTGATTCGTCGATAAGGCTCGCTGCTCTTGGTAGGCCATGGCCAGTTGCTGATCATTGATTCCGGTTTCAAATCTAAAGTCTTTGCACGCCCCTATCGCCGCGACTTCTTCGATTCTGTCGCGCCCATGCCAGTAGATCCTTGGGTATTGAGCCTGGGATGCCAGCCATGAAATTAAAGGCATAGCGACAGTGTTTAGTGACAACTGCACTATCGGTTCCGTCGGTGGAACTTGCTTTAATTGAATGAGTTTGTCGATGAGAGACTTAAGGTCTTCAGACAGGGCATGAACGGGCAAATAGAACTCCAAAGATAACGGATGAAGGCGAAAGCTGAAGGTCACTCTGTCAGCGTCAGTAAATTCGACTCAGGTTAATGTCCTCTTTTACAAGCCATTTACCTGTAGTGATTTTAGTCTGTAAATAAGAATCTTTCGCTCAAATTAAAGGCCACGGTCGAGTGTGTCAAGATGTAAGGCCCTATCGTGTGACTTTCGCCATAGTCTCATTTTACGCTGATAAAAAATGTGACTTGAGTGGGTCTTTTTGTCGGGCAAGTCACCCTCGGTGGACATTTTGTCTCTTAGTCGCTAAATGTACTTTCCCTTTGTCGTAATTAGTCGATCTAGGTTGGTTTTTAAACGTTTTTCGGTTGAGACAGAATAATCGCGGTCCACAATAGCTTGCACATCTTAAATTTTCTACGTGACAAGTTAGATGTCTATTAACGTATGACTCGCCGTGGGGAATGAAAGACGACTAGGGTGAAGCCTTGTCATAGGCTGTTCGTTAGATCTTTATAGGCAGATATAGCATGAAACTCTTAGATCTCGAAGGCGTTAGCTTCAACTATGGCAGCCAGTTACCGACGGTATTACAGGAAATTAACTTGGCGATTGGTACAGGCCAATGCCATTGCGTGAGCGGTCCTACGGGCTCAGGAAAATCGAGTCTGCTAAACCTACTGGCGGGCGTGTTAAATCGCCCGCATGAAGGTGACATCTGGCGTTATCCTCAATTGGTTACGGGTCTGGTAATGCAAGACCCACAAACTCAGCTACTAAGGCAAACCGTTGGTGCCGAGGTGGCTCTCGCCTTAGAAAACCTCGGTATTCCCGCTGAGCAAATGCTACCTAAAGTGCAATTAGCACTACGGCGTGTGGGCTTGTATCTGCGCCTCGATACCCAAGTCAGCACGCTTTCCCTCGGTCAAAAATATCGCTTAATGATCGCCGCCCAACTAGTGTCAGAGCCGCATTTACTGCTGCTCGATGAACCTTGGGCACAACTCGATGATCACGGTGTGAGTGAGCTGCTGGTCGTGCTTCGCAATCTTATCCAAGATGGTATGGCGCTAGTATTAGTTGAGCATAACGCCTCGGCATTCGCCGAGATTATTCAGCATTATTGGCAGTTAGAGGCTGGCAAGTTGTCCGAAGGCATCTATACCGTGAGCGATGCGCCGCAAATTGAAGCGCCTGCGTGGCGACATCAAGCTAAATTTGAGCATTTAGGCAAAGTCTTGGTCAGTGCCGAAGCCTTTGATTTTGGGTTCGATGCTTGTCCCACGTTATTTGCGTGTCCACAAGGATTCCAATTGCAAGCTGGGGAGATAGTGACCTTAGTGGGCGACAACGGCTCTGGTAAAACGAGTCTATTGAAAACTATAGCGGGCGTGCACAGTTTAAGGCAGCGTCTTCCCCTTAAAGTGCTAGGGCGAAGACCTAAATTGGGGATTTATGGCGCTGAATTGGGACTGTTGATGCAAAGGCCGAGTCGACAATTATTCGAGTCTAACGTGCTAGCCGAAATGCAGTTTAGCCTTAGGCGCTTTGAGCTCCCCAAAGAGCGAGCGGTGCAAATGTTAGACGAGTTGGATTTATTTAGCTTAGCCCATCTGTCGCCCCACAAATTATCCTACGGCCAACAGCACTTGATTGCCTTAGCGTCACTCGCCTGTCTACGCCCTAAGGTGCTGCTTTTGGACGATCCATTGGCGGGGATGGATAAGCATTACTACGGCAAAGTGTGGTACTTGCTAAAGCGGTTAAGCTCCCAAGGTTGCGCTATTTTGCTCAGCACTCACAGAAGCATTGAACACAGCGCAGTGTCACGGCAACTGAGTTTACGTAATGGTTTATTGGTGGAAGAGTCAACTGAAATGGCTGAGCGTTATGTGGGGTAGTTGTGAGCTTTTCGCGCGTGAGGGGCGCAGGTTTTGAATGTCTAGCCCTTAGGCATTTGTTGAAATAATGAGAGATTGAAATGGGTCTAATCTACACCTTAAGCTCTGATTTCATCGTATCTTGTTTAAGCCCCTTTATTTACCAAGAAAGTCTATGGTGATTTTCTAATCCTCGTCTTAGAATGCCCCTCACGTCTGTTCTATAATAATCAAAAATAACAACAGAACATTTGAGCGTAAGTCGCTTTAATGTCGTATGGTTAAGTTGATATTTTATTCAGGCACATCATCCTTGGGGTTGTAGATATGAGTGAGTCGGCAGAATCAGTTGAACTTATCAAATTACCTGTGTCGCAATTGACATTAGGTATGTTTGTCAGTGCCATAGACAAAAATGATAAAGGTCAACTTGCTATTGCAAATGCAGGACAAATTAAACACAAGGATGCGATTTTAAAACTGGCCAAAAGCGGTATTAAATTTGTTTGGGTAGACGCCGAGCGTTCGGCTGAACATTGTGGGTTAAAGAAAAAAATCACTAACGATAATCAAACCGACAATAAAAAAGCACTCATTAGCCGCGATAAGCAACAAGCTCAAGCTAAAGTCATGCTTACCGAGGCGAAAGACCTCATTCGTAAAGTCTTATCTGAGACCTTCGAAGGTAAAGCCATCGAAGTTGCCCCCTTCGAAGCGTTAGCCGATACCATGATAGAGTCAGTGATGTTGGATGCTGATGCGCTTAAATGTATGTCTGCACTCCGTTCAAAAGATGCCTATCTACTTGAACATTCAGTGAATGTCGCCTTTCTACTGGTTACCTTTGGTAAATACTTAAAGCTAGATCGTGTCATGCTACGGGAAATGGCGGTCGGGGGTATTTTGCATGATATTGGCAAGATTAAAGTCGACAATAAAGTGCTGCACAAGCCGGGCAAACTGACGCCGGAAGAGTTCGAACATATGAAGCTGCATCAAGTGTATGCGCTTGAAATTATGAACGAAACTACTGGTCTGTCGCAGATCAGTAAAGATATCTGCTTAATGCACCATGAAAAATTAGATGGCAGAGGTTATCCAAGGGGTTTGAAGGGTGATGAAATCCCCCGCCATGGCCGTATGAGTTGTATAGTCGATATCTTCGATGCTTTGACAGCGACGCGATGTTATAAAGAGGCTATGAGCCCTGCCGCGGCCTTTAAAATTTTACTCAGTCTGACGCCATTCCATTTGGATCAAGAATTGGTCTATGAGTTTATTCGTTGTATTGGTGTTTACCCTGTGGGTTCCTTAGTTGAATTGTCGGATGGTCGTGTTGGTATTGTTTGGGCCTCGAAAGATAGGGATGCGCTACATCCAATCGTAAAGTGTTTTTATTCTTTAAAAGTAAAACGTTACACTGATGTCGCTATGGTGGATTTATTAAAATCTGAACTTTATATTGAACGCGGTGTGTCACCGAGTACATTAGATATCGATCCGACTCCTTTCTATTAATCTTCAAATCCTACCTTAAATGCCGGTCATCTGAGTCGATGGCTGGTGTGAATGATTGCAGAGCCTGCGCTAAAAACCGTAAACTGAAAGTATTTCTCTGGTCGAGCAATGCTATGAACAGTGCTATGAAATCTCTATTTCCTATTTTTATCATTATCTTATCCTTGGCTTTGTTAATCCCTGGGGTGACTCAACCTATTTTGAGTATCAGCGGCAGTATCGATAAGGCCAAGCTGGCGGAACAAGGCATAGAGCAAGTTGCCCAAAGCTTTGATGAGGACTCTGGGCGTGACAGTGCCCGCGGTATGTTAAGCATGGTCAGTGGTTTGCTTGGGTTTAATAGCCTTAAAGGTGAAGTCCAAGTGCTGCAGAAGACTCGTAGTATTTGGGGAACGGTAACCGAGCTTTATCACTCTGGTAATGGGCTCGTCGCGGGATTAGTCATGTTATTCAGTGTGGTGGTGCCTGCCTTGAAGTTGAGCTTAATGCTGGCACAGCAATGTGTTAGCTCGATTGGCCTGAAACTGAGGATTAATGCCGTCGTCAATGCACTCGCCAAGTGGTCGATGGCCGATGTGTTTGTGGTAGCACTGATCATCACCTTTATGGCGGGGAACGCCTCAGGTGGCATGGGGGAAATGTTAAAAACACAGGCGCAATTTGAAAATGGTTTTTACTTCTTTACCGCTTACTGCATTTTATCGATTCTGAGTGGGTTTTTAGTGCGGCGTCCAACGCCAATTTTGTAGCTATTTTATAAGGCATCCCGACCTTAGCGATAAGGCCGGATGACGAGATTTAACGCGGTTAATGGCGCAGTGAGTTAGGACAAAGTGCCATTTTGATAAATGGGCATAATCCAATAGCGACAGGGATTATGTTTGCAGACCAACGCCAGCGCAGCGAGCAGCGCGGCTTGTTGTGCAACGGGGTGCATGATTTCGAATTTGCAAAACTCCCGATAACCTTCCACTTGTTCCTTGATATTAAAATGGCTGTGTTCACGGCTAAAACCACAAATATTCCCTAGGCTAAAACCCGATAGAAACTCTAACTCTATCAAGGTATCGACTATGTCGTCCTTAATATCATTTTGGGCGATCAGTACTAACAGTTGTTCTGTGCTCATTTACGTTTCTCCAGCCAAAAATACAGAATTGGCAGTAAATACAGTGTGGTAATGGTTGAAGTGAGCAGACCGCCAATCACCACAATCGCTAAAGGTTTTTGAATTTCTGCCCCAGGACCTGAGGCAAACACTAGCGGCATAAGACCAAACATGGCCGTTGTCGCCGTCATCAAAATGGGGCGTAAACGCCGCGCCGCACCTTGTTCTACCCGTTCGCGCAGATGACTGAACATGTGCTTGGTTTGTTCGTAATAGCTGACCATTACCACGCCATTGAGCACAGCGACGCCGAGCAGGGCGATAAAGCCAACTGAGGCGGGCACGGACAAATATTCCCCCGATAAATACAGGCTAACTATGCCGCCCATCATAGCGAAGGGAACGTTGGCGAGGATTAAGCCCGCTTTGGCCAGCGAGCCAAATGTGGTGAATAAAATCAAAGTGATCAGTGCGATAGCAATGGGGATCACTAACAGTAAATTGCTGGTGGCTCGCTGTTGGTTTTCAAACTCACCACCAAAACTCACGCTATAACCGCTCGGGAGTTTGATTTCCTTTGCGATTTTAGCGTTGAGCTCTTCTACAAAACTCACAATATCGCGACCCTGCACGTTGGTGGTAATCACTGAAAAGCGATTCCCTTGCTCACGCTCGATAAGGATGGGGCCTTGCTTATAGCTTAAGGTGGCGACATCACTAAGGCGTTTTAAGGAGTGATCTGGCATCACCAGTAATTGATTTTTAAGTTCATTGATGCTGCTTAAGTGGCTCTGATTGTTAGCCATCAGTACGGGTGTGCGCTTCTTACCTTGCAGCACTTCGGTCACTATCACGCCTTCGAGTTGGCTTTTCAGGTAGCGAGCAAACTCCATGGTGCTCATGCCAAAGCCACGGGCGAGCTCGTTATCTAAGGTGAGGTTGATAAAAGGACTGCCTTCGATCATCGCCATTTTCACATCGACGCTGCCGCTGGTGGCATTAACCAGCTGTTGGATTTGGCTCGTGAGCAGACCTAAGGTGTCGATATCATTACCAAAGACCTTAATCGCCACGTCGCCAATGCTGCCGGTGAGCATTTCGGACACACGCATTTGTATCGGTTGAGTGAAGTTAAAATTAACGCCGGGATAGTCCAATAACACAGTGCGGATCGCATCGATAAGCGCTTCTTTATTGGCAAAGCGCCATTCACTGCGGGGCAAAAGTTCTAAGAACACATCGGTTTCATTGAGTCCCATGGGATCTAAGCCGATTTCATCCGCGCCAGTACGCGCCACCATTTGTTTGATTTCAGGAACTTTAGCCAGCAAGGTTTGCTGAATTTGTTTGTCGATGGCAATCGAAGCTTCGAGTGAAATCGATGGGGATTTCTCCAGCTGCAGGATAATGTCGCCTTCATCTAAGGTCGGCATAAAGGTTTTTCCCACTAACCCGAACAGCCCTAGGCTGACGATAAGCAAGCTAAAGGCGATCACCATAAAGCGTTTTTGATGGCTAAACGTGCTCTTGAGGCTGGCCAGATAAAGCTGTTTAAGCTTTTCAATCGCCTTAGGTTCCTTGGCGGCTTTTTCGTTGACGAGATAAGAAGCGATAACCGGAATAACAGTTAACGACAACACTAGTGCCGACAGCATGGCAAACACGATAGTGACCGCAACTGGGGTGAAGAGTTTGCCTTCAAGCCCGCTCAAGGTCAGCAAGGGTGAGAACACTATCATGACGATTACAGTGCCCGACACCACGGGAATGGCAACGTCCTTGGTCGCGCGAAAAATCAAATGCAGCCGCGGTAATCTCTGCTTAGTCGCGATGAGATTCACCATGTTTTCGACCACGACCACAGATGAATCCACTAACATGCCGATGGCGATAACCAAGCCACCTAGACTCATTAAGTTCGCGGAAAGATTGAAGTAATCCATCATCAAAAACGTCATCAACGCGGCAAGAGGCAGCGAGAGTGACACGACCAATGCGGCGCGCACGTTGCCTAAAAATAGCGCCAGCAAGATGATCACCAATACTACGGCTTCGAATAATGCATTGGAGATGGTATCAATCGCGGTATTGATCAGATTCGCGCGGTCATAAAAGGTGTTTATCTGGCTCCCTTCTGGCAAGGTTAGGCTGATTTGATCGAGTTTTTCTTTAATGTTTTTGACCACTTGTGCGGTATTGGCGTCTTTTAGGGCGATGATCAAGGCTTCGGCGGTTTCGTTACCGTCCTTAGTGACTGCGCCATAGCGGGCTAAGTGGCCAATTTGAATATCGGCTAAATCCTGCAGTCGATACACTCTGGCATCATCGGCCTTGATCACCAATTGTTTGAGCTCGTCGATATCATCGATGCGACCTTCGGCGCGGACTATGATGGTATCTGTACCAATAGTGAGCTTGCCCGCACCTTCGTTGTGATTATTCTCCACTATCGCCTGTTGCAGCGCCGCAAAACTTACTCCCGCGGCCGCCATAGCCGCAGGTTTGGGGGTCACACTAAAGCTTTTGGCATAGCCACCGAGGATATTCACATCGGCGACACCTGCAACGGTTCGCAGTAGCGGACGGATTTCCCATTCGAGTAATTGACGTCTTTCCATCAGCGAAAGATTGGGATTTTCGAGTGAAAACATAAATATTTCGCTGAGCGGCGTACTCATTGGCGCTACGCCGCCCGTTACACCTTCAGGGAAACTGTCCCACACGGCGGCGATGCGCTCACTCACCTGCTGGCGCGCCCAATAGATATCTGTACCTTCGTCGAAATCGAGGGTGATATCGCTGATGGCGTATTTAGTGGTCGAGCGCAGAATCGATTGATGGGGAATACCTAACAGTTCGGTTTCAATCGGCACGGTAATTTGCGCTTCGATTTCCTCCGGCGTCATGCCGGGCGCCTTGAGGATAATCTTCACTTGGGTGGGCGAAATATCGGGAAAGGCATCCAAGGGAATGGAAAACCAGGCTCGCGCTCCCGCTAACATGATGATCAGCGCCACAATCAGCACAAATAAGCGCTGCGTAAGCGAAAAGCGGATGACTGAGGTCAACATCTTATTCGCCTCCTAAGCCAAGCATTATGCCTTTGACTGCGGCAACCGACTGGGATAACACTTGGATTTGGCTGAGTTCTTGATCGCTTTCAACGATATATTGCTCTGGGGTTGAGCCAAGAATATTGATTGTAATCGAGGTGAGCGTGTCGGCGGTTTTAGTGAAGACTTGGCTGTCTTGCTCCCAACTGAATACGCTATTTTTAGGCAATAAATACACCGCCTTTTGATACTCGGGTATCACAGTGATCTGTTGTCCTAACAGTAAGTTACATTCCTGCGGTACGGGTGATGACCAAGCGGCCACAAAGGCACCTTCGGCGATGGCCGACACGGACTCAATGGCGATATGGCACTGATTGATATTCACCGCCGAAAGCGAGTGCGACTGACCCATAGGCACACTGACCTTGACGCGAATGCTGTCGCTGGGCACCATTGAGAATAGCTGTGAACCCGCCATATAAGGCCCATTCACTTGGTTGAGTTTAACGATCCCCGCCACTGGCGTGCCTACCACTAGGGAGTCTGTGGCGGCATCTGTGCTTTTGACTATCTCCATAAAATGCTGCATGTGCTCGTATTCGAGGTGAGTGCTGAAGTAGTCTTGGCTGATCTCTTGCCATTTTTCTGCGCTGATACTGCCATTGTTTAATAAGGGTTTATTGCGCTCATAACGGCTTTTGGCCAGTTGATATAAGCTGCTGGCGGCTTCGACTTGGGCGAGGTAGTGGAACACTTCTGGCCCAGTCAGTTTGACAATCGCTTGGCCTTTAGTGACGAGCTGGCCTTGACCGACGAGAAAGCTGATCTGCTGGATATTCTCCGGCGTGCTGATCCAGTAATCATTACCGGGGAGGATTTCAACCTGTGCTGGCAACGGGCTGCCCTCATAACTGGCGACTTTCTGTGGTTGCACGTAGCTCAGGTCTAAATTACCGAGGGAACTTATCGTTAAGGATTCAGCCTGCACTAAGGTGGCAACACTGGCGGATAAACAGAAAAGGCATGCGCCGTACTTGGCCATCATAATGAAATTCCTAAGGCTTGCAGTTGTTGGGAGTGCAGTTGTTGCTGCGCGACTTGGTTCAGTGCTAAGCGGGATTCAGTATCGAGGGCATCCATATAGCGGCGCAGCCAGACTTCGTAGCTAACTTGATTTTGGTCTTTGACCTTGGCCAGCTCTTCAGTGATGGTGCGGCTAAGGTGTAAGGCTTGGGTTAGCAATGTCTGTTGGTCGAGTAAGTTTTGTTGCTGTTGCTCTAGCTTTTTAAGCTGAGTTTTTAGCTCGATATAGGTACGGTCGAGGTTGAGCGTGTGCTCGGTATTGGCTTGTTGCCATTGGGATAATTCGGTTTGTGATAGTGCAGAACCTAAGGTCAGTGGTACAGAAACGGCGATGCCAAGCTGTTGATCATCGACTTGATTATCGGCGGTATTTTTGGCCGTGAGTGAGACTGCCCAAGGATCGTTATTCCCTGCTTGCAGACTCTGGATGATCAACAGCTGTTGCTGCTTCTGCAGGCTCAATAGTTGCCATAATGGATGCTGCGTGAGCATGTCATTGGGTTGGTTGTTGGCAGAAAGTGGCCGCGCGGTTTCGGCTATGTTCTGCGGTATTTGCTCTTGTCCGGTGAGTTGTTGATAGAGGGCACGCGCCTCGGCCTGTTGCTGATTAAGATCGACCCGCTCCAGTGCAATATCCACCAGTTCGCGTTCTAACAAGAGAATGTGGGCAATCGGCAGTTCGCCCGCATCTGTGAGTTGCTTTTGCTGATTATGGAGTTTGTCGAGTAATTGGCTCTTGCGTTCTAACTGGGCCAGTTTCACTGCGGCAAGACGATGTTCCCAAAGGCTTTGTCGCAATAATCCCGATAAATACAGGCCTTGCAGCGCAGCTTGTTGCACCTGAATGCCTTGGGTGAGTTGTTTAATTTGCTTATCGCTGCTGTGCAAAGCAGGGGATTTTATTGGCAAATTGAGTGAGAGTTCCTGCTCGTAGCTGTTACCATTATCTAGGCTACCTAAGTGACTCAAGCTAATGCTCGGCAGGCCATTGAGCCAAGATGAACTGCTTAAGCTTATTTGTGATTGCGGTAACTGACCGCCTGATTGAGATAGAGAATGTAATCTTGCTTGGCTGGTGGTGAGTGCTTGAGATAGCTCGGAATGCGCGGCGTGGCACAGGAAACTGCTGCTGACTAAGGTCGCCAACAGACATAACTTGATACAAGACGTACTGACAGACATAGGACGATTCTATGGTAATAAAGTGTGCTGTTAGTGTAGGGATTGGTGGGCGAATGTCGTGGGGGACATGTATCATAAAACCGTCTATGGTACATATGTCCCATAAATTAATGGGTTGATTTTGCTTTTATTTAGGAGTTTTTCGATGAAGGATCTTGTCATTATTGGTCTGTTGGCCTTGATCATATGCTTTAAGCTTTTTGACATCACTTCCGACATTCAATTGGGCATTCCCCAATGGCATATTGCCCAGGAAGCCATGTTATTAGTGCTCACTGTGATTGGTGCCATGTACTTAAGTTATGACCTTATTCGTCGCTCCCGCGAAGTGAAAGCGTTGGCTAAACGGTTGGAGCATGCGGATAAAAAAATCGACAATATGTCGACGCAAATGCGCTCTGCCAGACAAGAATATAGCCAAGCGGTGTCGCAGCAATTCGAGACTTGGGGCTTTACTAAGAGTGAGCAGCAAGTGGCATTTTTACTGCTTAAGGGTTTAAGTTTTAAAGAAATTGCTGAAGTGCGCCAGACTAAAGAAAAAACCGTCAGACAACAGGCATCGACCATTTACGGTAAAGCGGCAGTCGATGGACGCCATACTTTTTGTGCTTGGTTTATGGAAGATTTTATTCAAGAACATAATCAAGATCTTGCTGCGAATGAAGCGGCATCAAGCCCTAAGGCGGCTTAATCAACGCAGGATTGGCTTAGCTGTTATAGCTATTTGTTATTGAAAATCGATATTTGCTGAGTTTTTAGTTCTAAACAATAATGAGCATCCCCTAAGTTTGCAGGAAGATGCAATTGAAAAACTGGCTGATTATCGTGTTTTGCCTGATTGCCTTGGTCGCTTCGACGCAAACCACAGGACTCGTGCGCTCACTTATCGAATTCTCCGCCTTTGTTGGCGTCCTCTACTGGGCTTGGCGAATGAAGCCGACAGCAGAGTAGATTGGCTTTGAGTTAAATCTTAGCTATTGAAAATAAAGAATATACACTAAAGACGTGATACCAATCGCTGCCCACAGCATCACCCCAAGCAACAAAGGTTTGGGGCCACTCGCCCGCATCTTCTGCACTGTAATTCCTGCACCAATCAAAAACAAACACAGGACTAATGCCCGTTTCGACACCATAAATAAGGTGTCATAAACAGCGTGGAATTGTGGCAACCAATGGGCCACGGCAATGGCTAAACAATAAAAACCGATAAAATACGGCAGGTTAAGCTTGCGCTTATCGCCACCAAACAACATAGCGCTGACCAATGCGATCGGGATAATCCACAGGGCACGGGCGAGTTTTATGGTGGTTGCAGTTTTTAAGGCTTCATCGCCGTAGGCCGAAGCCGCGCCGACAACCGATGAAGTATCGTGGATAGCGATGGCGCTCCATACGCCAAAATCGTATTGGCTCATATTAAGCAAGTGGCCAAGTGCGGGGAATAAAAACAGTGCGACTGAATTGAGCACAAATACGCAGGCTAATGCAGTGGCGGTTTGATCGTTACGCGCATTGATGGCCGGAGCGACTGCGGCAATGGCGCTGCCACCGCAAATAGCGGTACCAGAGGCGATTAAGTGGCCCGTGACATGATCAAATTTCAGGGCGCGGGTGAGCACAAACCCTAAGCTGAGGGTGAAAAAGATTGAGCCAACAATCAGGCCGAAGTTGTGGGTGCTCGCCTCGATCGCCGCGTTTAAGTTAATCCCAAACCCTAAGCCAATGATCGAATAAGACAGGAGTTTTTTGGTGAGTGCGGCGATATTCCATTGCACTGGCACCCAACCAAGGCTGGCTAAGGTAAAACCGAGCACTAGCGCCATGGGCGATGAGATAAAAGGCGCGAGGCATAACAAACCCGCACAGATGAAAACGATGCGATGAGTCTTATTATCTTGCTGTGATGTCGATGAAGAATTCATAACGCCTTAGGCTCGAGCGATTCGGTTTATCGTTCCAACCACAGATCTTCACATTAAGCGACGGATACAAAATGGCGATCAATGGGGATTGATCATGGAGACAGATGCAAGAGGGCATTATAGCTGTGTGTATGATCCTCAATAAAATCAATTAAACTTATCTAGTTAATCAATTTTATTGACTCTTAGAAGATTTGGCAAAGCAGGAGGGTAAATCGAAGAAGATGAACTGAGCTCAGTTCATCTTCTTGGCTAGATAATAAATGGCGAGGTTACAAAGCGTGAAATTATAAATTTACGATACTTTTCAAGTTGTAATCGCTGCCATCCTTTGCGGTAAACAACTTATCTTGGGTGTCGTTGGCGCTGGACATACCCGCATGTAATAGGCTGAGCCAATGGCGCGATGCGGCAGAACGTGACTCTGGTGTTCCGACTACCATGTTTAATGACGTTCCGATTTGGATATCTTCCAGATTGGCAACGTCTCTCGCACCTATCATGCCACTGCGGTCGAAACTGAGTTCAACGTGGCAACCTAGGTCCTGTAACACTATGGCGCAAGGCGCATCTTTAGTGCCGTTAAAGGCCACAAACTGTTTTGGCTGACGTAAACCACTGTGGCTGCCGTCGGCAAAAAAGGCCAACAGGTGTTGGTAGTAAACCACATAGCTGCTTACATCTTGGTGTGAACCAGAGTTAAGTGGAAAGAGGCGGTCGAGGAATTGTTTCGCATTAGCGATCTTCTCGTGCTCGGCGACATTCACTTGGGCCACGGCTAGCACTTCTTCTGCGATGAGGCTGTTTAGATTCGGTTGGATCTGGTTGCTCTTGATAATTGACATATTCATCGCTTGTTCCTCTCACTCTTTCAATTTAAAAAAATTCAGGGTTTTGATTTAACTTTTGGCTTATCAAAGTTTGTCTTCAATTTGGTTTGTCCGCTTTGAGTGCTTAGCCACTTTAAGTGTGAGTGGTTAAGCATTTCTTGTACTGGAATGGCTTAGCTTGTTCGCATTAGCCTTTCCTTGATTGCTTGATTTGTAGTCTAGTCTTTTTTTGACTACAATTTCACAATAAAAATTTTACACTGTGAATTTTACAAAATGCGCAATGACCAGAGCTTGATGAGAAAATCACATTTCCTAGGCACAAAAATACGTAACCTACGGAAACGTAATAATTTAACGATGGAAGATTTGTCGGCACGATGCATTCGAGTCGACGCCGGAAGTGCGCCCTCTGTGTCATATTTGTCGATGATCGAACGTGGCAAGCGTGTGCCGAGTGCAGGAATGCTGGCAGTCATCGCCGCGGTTTTTCAGAAAGACGCCGAATGGTTCTTAGACGATGTGCCTGAAGAAAACGCCATTACGCCAGACAAGGGCCGACGTGGTGGCATAAGCGGTATGGCACTCGAACCCAGTTTTTTGTTTTCCAATGATATTTTACAAATAGCGATACCTGAGATGCTGTCGCAAACAGGGATCTCTGGTCGGCAGTTTGCCCATTTATTGATCCGCGCCCATCAAGAACACCATCAAAATCATTTCCCTGATCTTGAACGTGCCGCTGAAGAAGTCGGCCTCAAACGTATGCCCTTATCTCTGGACGACATGCTGGATATTGCTAAGGGAATGGGATTAAAAATCAAGTGGATAGACAGTACACCGCAGGAAGTTATCGATGAAATGGGCGTGAGTTCGCGTCAGTTGGTCACCTCATTTATTGAGCCGCCGAGCACGATTTATGTAAATAAAATCCTCAAAAATCGCCCCAACAGACTCAAATATGATTTAGCCGTGCACATAGGTCATTGCGTGTTGCACAACAAGGACGGCCTCAAGAGTGTGATGATCTCAGGCCGCAAATTAGAAGTGGATGAAGAGGCGGGTATGCAGTCCAATACCTTGAACGCGCAGGATATCTTGCATGCATGGCGCGATTTTGAATCGAGCTTCTTCGCCGGTGCGCTGCTGTGTCCTAAAGTGCCTTATCGCCAATTACTCGACCGCCACGGTTATGAGATTGAAGTACACAAGCAACTGCAAGTGTCAGCTTCAGTCGCCATGCGGCGTATGACTGTCGTCTCTCCTTATCCCCATTGGCATTATTTCGACGCTTACGCTCCGGGCAAACTCAAAGCCGTTTACCGTGGTAACGGTATTCCACTGCCTTGGGGCAATATGCGACTAGTGGAAGACCCTTGTCAGCATTGGGCCGTCTTTAGGATGATCAGTGAGCCGACGGTCGGTACTTCGGCACAGATTTCGATTTTAAACGTCGGCAACGAACCACGCATTTACTGCTGCGAGTCGATTAAAGTCGAAGACTCGGCTGGCAACCCGCATGTCCTCTGTGCCGGTATCGATTTGAATCCGGCCATTGAAGCCCAAGGCAAAGATGCCCTGTCTATTGCCCACGATTTGAAGAATGCCTGTGTCGCCAGTGGCGGTTCAGTCGCTATTCCCAAACACATTAAAAGCGATCTGGTGAGCGTCGCAAAAATCCTCAATATCAACTGGATAGAACGCGGGATCAAAAACGACGCCCGTCTTATTTGCTCTCGCGGCGCCGTATGCCCACGTCAACCAAGTTGCTATCAAGCAGGTAAGTCACAGTGTGATGGGGCAACGTAAATCACTATTTGATTTACGTTGAGTTTTGCGGGCTTACAGCCGAGAAAGTCGTGGGGCTTCACCCCACACCCGACCAAGGAGGACTGCTCGTCCTATCCTCCTTGGATGCTCCATGACGCCCCCAACGGAGTTGAAAGCTCCTTGTGCTCATTGGCAAATTTGCTATCGCTTCCGAAGGATGCGTCCATGCACCTGCGAAAGCTAGCTCGCCATCCATGGCGAGACTCACGCGAATTTACCATTCGCCCTGCGGCAACTCCGAGGGGAATAGTATTCTGCGGCATCAGGTATGAAATTTAGGCCCGAAGAGATTTGCTTGTCATGTCTTTTGGGTGTTAGGTAAGAACATTAAAGGAACTAAATATGAATAGGCTATGGGTGCTAGTGCTAGTATTTTTAATGAGTAATTTGACATCAGTTACTTATGCTAAAAACTGTAAGAAAGGCCAACCATGTGGTAATTCATGCATTTCGTGGAATAAAACTTGTCATGTTGGAACATCAAGTCAGAGCTATAAATCGTCTACATTGTACGGAGCAAATAATATCCAATCCTCTGGGGTTAAAGGTACCAGCGAACCTACATCTGAGAATATACAAGTATTTGAAGTTACAGTAGATAAGCTCAATGTTAGAGATAAGCCTAATCGTAATGGATATCTACTCGGCTCACTTTTAAAAGGAGAGCGTATTGAAGTTATTACTACCAGTGGTGACTGGAAGGTTTTTTTATATAAAAACCAAGTTGCTTGGGTACTTTCGGTTTATTTGAAGCCTTTGTAAGGGGCTTTACTTCATTATCTAGGTCTATTTGTAAAACTTGAAAGAGCGTACTTAAGGTTTGCATTGAGTTGTCGAGATTAAGTACTTGCATGTAAGTGACCGTTGGCGGCATGGATGCCGCCGTCGAGCCTATAGGGATATATTCACGGCGAGTCACTGGAATGCGAGTGCTTAAGCATTTTCACTATAATTCTATCGAATTATAGTTTGGCTATCCGCTTCACATCACACTCAGCGATTTTTTATCAAGCTAAACCTATCTCCTACCTTTCCAACCTCGATCATGATTGACGTTATTCGGCGCTTGGTATGGTGACTTAATACAGCAAACCGAGCAAACACACTACGGTGCTGGCGGGTAATATGGGCTGTAACCAGCGTGGCTTGTAGCTGAGTAAAATCACTAGGATGATTGAACTTAAACACACCCAGCCGAGCAGTAATACGCTGGCGTACGCTGGGCCGTAATGACGACTGGCAAGCCAATAGCACAGGACGAGCGTTGCAGTACCAGCGGTGCGAAATCCGCGTGCCTGTGCATCGGTTAACGGGCGGTTACGCACGGCGCGGTGGTGGCTAAAATAAGATAAGGCCAACAGCCCCATGGCGATAAAACAGGTTAACAATTCGCCTGTGGCTGTCATGATTCAACTCCTAATTCTGTCGTCGCTTTGGTTACCCGTGTAGCCAGCACTTTTTTAGGGCTACGCAAGCGTTTGGCTGCCATGTAAAACAGCGCTGCAAGTGCGAGCATCATGAGATCAAATCCTGCGAGAACATAGGCTTGGCGCTGTAGATTGCTTATCAGCTGATACTGCGAAGTCATGGCATTGAGCAGAGGTAGCAGGCCATAAAGCAAGGATGTGAGTAAAAAAAGTCGTTGCCATGTTTGTTTATTTCGTTTGAAACAAGCGAGCAGTGCGACTAACGCCCAACTGATAAAGAAACAATGGATTTCCCAGTTCTCTCTATCCGCAAAGGTGACGGGTAAGAGTCGATTGGCATAAAAATAACAGGCTAGCGCAATGGGCAGGCCAGCAAAGGTGGCGAGATTCAACATGTTCACTAGCGTGAGCCCGCTATGATTCTTATCTTTTTTAAGCTGCTTTTGTGCCAGTTTATCGGCCCACATAATCGCGCCGCTGGCGATCATCACGCAGCCCGTTAATCCCGCCAGTAAATACAGTAAACGTAGGCCTTGGCCAGCAAAGCGACCACTGTGCAGGGCTATCATGGCACTTTGGGTTTGATTCGCTCCCGAAGTCACAGCCGACTGCGCCAACACTGCACCTGTCACAGTAGACAAGTGATACCAAGGCGCTTGCTGATTTAAGCTGTGCTCAGGGGCGATTTTGACTGTTACGCTGGCATTGCTGTCGTTGAGATTATCAAACTGTAAGCCTTCAAGTGGCGACTCACCGACGACACTGTGAATCGCACTGAGCAAACTCTGACTATCGAGCATAGTGGCTGGCGTGCCAGTGGCGGCGGGAGTTTGGTAAATGGGTTTCCATTGCGAATAAAAGGCTTGAGTTTCATCACCATATTGCGTGTTAAGTCCCCATGGCATATACATAAACATCAAAGTCACTAGGCCGGTGTAAGTGATCATAAGATGAAAGGGCAATGCGAGAACTGAGCTGGCGACATGGGCATCTAACCAAGAGCGCGGGCCTTTGCCGGGTCTAAAACTAAAAAAATCCTTAAAAATACGTTTGTGGATCACTATCCCGCTGATGATGGCGACCAGCATGAACATAGTGCAAAAGCCGACAATCCAACGCGCCGTGAGCACACTCATGTAGTACAAGTCGAAATGCAGTCGATAGAGAAAGTCGCCCCCTCGGCTTTCCCGTGCTTTAGGCAGGGCTTCACCCGTCGCAGGGTTAATAAAGCCTTGATGATAATCACCAAATCGCTGGCCTTCAGCGGCGGGATCGCTCCATGCATAGGTCAGTAATGGCACCCGTTGTGTGGGTAAGTAAATCCACCATGACTCAGCGTCAGGCGCTTGTTGTGCCAAGGACGTGAGGCCCTTGAGTATCAATTGTTGATTATCCGCATTGGCATCATATTGGCTGCCGTGGTTTTCGGGTTGCATCCACAGGTTGATTTCAGCACGGTAATAGGCCGCTGTTCCGGCGAAAAAAACCAGAAACAACACCCAGCAGGTGAGTAATCCAACCCAAGTGTGTAGCCAAGTCATTGAACGAAAAAAGGAGTCTTTCATAATCCACTCCCTTGAGCACTTGTAGCATCAAACGCCTTAGCGGCAAGGTAGGCTAAATACAGCAGACCGCTAAGCGCGAATAAATCCAGCCAGTATCGCCACGTTGATTTAACGCTAAAGACCCACAGCACAGCGCAGGTGTACACAGTAAATGACAGCATCATGGCGGTTAACACCCGATCAACCTGAGATAACGGCAGGATTTGCGCGAGAAAAATAGTCGCTACCGCACTTAACAAATAGCCACCAAAGGTTGCTGCGAGACAGCGATTGCCTATGTGCAGGCTATCGCTCCAGATGGCTGACGTTTTCCAGCGCATCAGTCTTTGTGTTAACGGCGGAGTCATGTTGGTTTTTTCAGTCATTATGGTGTGCCACTTCTGCTGAATTTGTCTTGTGGGTGCGGGATAGCACAGAGATTAACAGGGCGGGTAAAAAGGTTAAGCTGAGTAGCGTTGCCACGATAAGACCTGCCAATACCACTATGCCAACGCCGCGGTAGAGTTCGCTGCCAGCACCGGGGAATAACACCAACGGCAATAAGCCAAACAAGGTCGTCGCGGTAGACATTAGAATCGGTCGTAATCGACTGGCGACGGCAGATTTGACGGCATCAACGACACTAAACTGACTCGATTGCAGGTTTTTACGGCTCTGTTCCACGATCAAAATCGGGTTGTTAACGACAGTGCCGAGTAGGATTAAAAATCCAAGCATAGTAATCATATCAAAGGGTTGGTGCCAACCTTGGCCGCCAAGATACGCAAATAAGCTGCCAGTATAATTAAGCGCTTGTAAGCCGACTAAACCGCCAGCAAGTCCGAGCGGGATAGTGATCAGCACAAATAACGGATAACCCCAGTGATTAAAAATCGCGACTAATAACAAATAGATGATCAATACGGCGACCAGAAAATTGCTAGAAAGTGCTGCTTTCGTCGCTTCGAGCTGATCGGCTGCGCCCGAAATATCCAAACTGACATCTTTGCCGACAGCACCCTGTTGATAGAGGATGGGGACTAATTCTTCCCGCACCTTAGCCACAGCGGTTTCCAACGCAATGGAACGCGGCGGAATGATGTAAAGGGTCACGGTTCTGCGGCCATCGACGCGGCGTAAACTGTCGCTATCCATTTGCTCGCTAATGTCGGCCAAGGCTTGCAGTGGCAGTACATTACCCTTAGGCGTGACTATCGGGGCGAGCGCTAATTGCGACAGACTCTGTTGATTGCCCGCAAGGCTAAATAGAAAGATATCCACCTTGTTATCATTGAGGAAAAACTCATCGACATAGGCGCCATCGCTCAGTGCCGAAACTGCATAGCCAAACTCGCTGCCGCTAAAATCTTGTTCTACAAGACGTTGCCAGCGAGGGGAGATCTGCCACAGTGGTTGGTCTAGCGACAAAGTCGAAGGGTCAGAATACAGCTGCGGCTCGGCAAATACTTTTTCCGCCGCTTGATACGCCGCTTCGGCAGCACGATAGAGGCTGGTTTGATTTGGGCCAGAAATATCCAAGGCGACAGCGCGGGTGCCACCATCGTTGCTGGAAATAATGGAACCCCGCGATGAATAGGCGCGCATGCCAGGATATTGCTCAAACAAGGCGGTGAGTGAGCTCATCATGGCATCCATATCTTGGCTGCGAACGGGTTCGCTCATCACCCAAATACTGCCGACACCTACACTGAGGGTATAGTATTTTAGCGGCGGGATTTTTTGCTCACCACGTTCAAAGGATGCCGCCTCGGCATTGACTCTCGCTGAAAGCTGAGTCGTTAATTCTTCAGCAATTTTAGCCATTTCCGATAGGTTGTAACCCGGCGGTGCGACCATAGAAGTAAAGGCTTTTGGTTCTTCGCCTTCGGGTAAATATTCGGCCGGAGGCATCAGCCAAGCCGCTAGCCCAATCGTTAAGACGAGTGACAGCACAATCACAAAGGCGCGGCGTTTGGCCGACAGTACAAGTTGGCTGACTAAGCTCAATATGCGTGATGCTTTGGGCTGCTCACTTTGGTTTGTCTGCGCCGAGTGCATCTTACCGAAACCAAAACGGGCAATGGCGGCGGGTACGATGAACACTGCGACCAACATAGAAGCGACAATAGATGAAGCGATGGCAATCGCGATATCCGAGTACAGTTGCCCCGCTTCTTGTTTGATAAATAGAATGGGTACAAACACTAGCACTGTGGTGAGCGTCGAGGCTAATACTGCGGGCCAGACATCGTAGATACCACTGATGGCTGCTTCGAGGCGATCTAATCCGCGTCTGCGCGCTTGTTCAATACTTTCGAGCACCACGATGCTGTTATCGACCGTCATGCCTATGGCAAAGGCCACACCCGCCAGCGAAATGACATTAATAGTGCGATTAAATACCAGCAGTCCGACGAAGGCGGCTAAGGTACACAGCGGAATACCGATAACACCAATCAGGGTGGCTCGATTCGAGCGCAAGAAGAGATACATCACTAAGGTTGCCAGTAAGGCACCTAGGCCTAAATTGACCCACACATTTGCAACCGAATCTTGCACATAGCGCACATCATCACTGAATAACTCTAATTGCATGGCGTGCTGGGCGAGTTGATTTTGATTGATCTGCGCTATCACGGGCATCATGGCATCTTTGATGGCGATAACGTTAGAACCGACATCTCGCTTGACCGCTAAGCTGAGGGTACGTTCTTGTTCGGCAAAGGACAGTTCTCGGATCTCGGCGTGGTCGAGTTTTATCTCGGCAACGTCTTGCAGCAGAATATTGGTATTACCTTGGCGTTTTAAAATCAGTTGCTTAAGTTGATTTAAATCCTCAAAACGGCCAATTACCCGCAGTAAATAACGTTTTTTACCACTGTCGATATCGCCCGCAGAAGTGTCCTTGTTGCGATCTCTAATGGCTTGCCGCACATCCATAATACTGATGCCGCGTTGGGCGAGTTTGGCGGGATCGAGCCGTATTTGAATTTGCCGTTCGGCGCCGCCTTGAATAGTGACGGAGGAAACGCCTTTGACACGCTCCATTTGTGGCCGAATAAAGTCGTTAGCGAAATCGCGCATCATGTCTATATCTAGATTCAGCGGGTTCCCCGCGATAGGCACGAGACGGAAATACATGAAAGCGTTGTCTGAATATGAACTGCTGTAAAGCCTTGGTTGATCGACGTTTTCAGGGTAGGACGACACTTGACTGAGCGCATTGCTAACACGAATAAGCGCATCGCTTATCTCAGTGCTTTGGGGGAATTCGAGTTCTATCCATGCCGAACCCGTATCTGCCCAAGATGTCATGCGTTGTAAGTTGGGCAGGGTGCGCAGGTAGCGTTCCTGCTCAAGCAGAATTTCTTTCTCGACGTCTTGCGGCGTAGCCCCCGGCCAACCTGTGGCCACGCTGATGGTGCGCACATCTAAGTCGGGGATCATTTGGATTGGGATACGCAGTGCGGCAGCCGTGCCCAATACGCAAAATATCAAGACGATGACAGACAGTAAGGTGCCATGTTTAATTCCAAACTTCAGCATCCCACTAATCTCCTATGACAGAGTTGAGTACAGAGACTGGCTGTTGGTCTTGTAGGCTCTCGTTACCGCGGATCACTACGGGCGTATCTTTGGGTAATGGGCTAAGGATTTCAATCCCGATGGCGCTCGTATGGCCCACTTGAACGGTATGCCGTTGGGCTATGTTGTTTTGCACGGTAAAGACACTGAACTGGCCGTCGGGGTGACGGACTAGCGCATCTTGCGGCACGACAACACTGTGTTGCGCCCGCTGTAAGTGGAAGGTCGCAGTGGCCGATGTGCCGGGCATCAAAAGTCCACTCGCATCAGGAATGGTTAAGCGCACCAAGAAGCTGCGAGCATTGTGGTCGCTCACGGGGACGAGTGCATTCACATGGCCGATAAACTGCTGTTCAGGCAGCATATCTGCGGCAATATCGACTTGAGTTGCAGTGGCTATGTTTTGGAACATTTCCTGTGGGACTTGAATATCAAGCCAGAGCTGTTCTTGGGATACTAAGGTGAAGATTTCAGTGCCGACATTGACCCATTCACCGGTTTCAGTTTGTTTGCTTGAAATCACTCCCGCAAACGGCGCGATAAGTTGGTGACGGGCGACCACCTCTTTTTGGTGTGCTAATGCCGCCGTTAAACTCTGCAGATTAGCTTCGGCTTCGGTTAACGCCGCTTGGCGAATCGCGCGCTCAGTTTCGGGGAATAATTGCTGAGAACTGAGTGTTTGCGCTTCGGTGAGGAGTCGCTGCTTTTCTGCCAGCATGGTCTTAGCGGCCATTACATCGGCCTGACGCTGTGCTAATTGGTGTATGGCTAAGGTGTCATCGAGTGCGAGCAAAGGCTGGCCAGCGGTAACGTTAGAGCCCGCATCGACCAGTACTTTGGCAACTAAGCCATCGGTACGTGCAGATAAGCGGGCTACCCGTGCGGATTTAATGGAGCCACTGAGTGGCAAAAGTTCATTGGTACTGCCTGTTTGGGGCAAGGCGACTGTTACAGGTGCTGTGCTTGCGTGGACTGCAGAACACAGCATGTATAAACCTATCATTAAATAACGCACGTTAACTCCATCTCACTATAAGATTATTACTGAGTGATAAAACTCGTGGTGGTGATGTGTAAAACGCTATCAACCTCGTTGCCTGCGAGTGTTTGTTTACCTTCTGTGGTGTGATTACTGACGAGCAAATAGCGGCCAGCATCTGGGGTATCGAGGGTGAATTTACCTCGGGCATCGGTGGTGAAAGATTTGCTCCAAAAACCGGGGCGATAAACTTGTACTGGATGATTCACCAGTGGTGCGCCTTTATAGCTAAGTACAAACTCGGGAGCGCCTGACTTTACTGGCGTAAATTCAAAATCTTGCAGCGCTTTTGTGTGTTCTTGTCCCGTGCGGGCATAGAGTATTGCGGCCTGCAATCCGGTCTCGGTTTTCCATGGTTGCCACGCGGTATCGGCATAGAAACTGATGTCACTCTTGCTATCTTGGGTTTTGACCAGTAGATGATCGGCCTGTGCTGTGGCGGTTAACGGTGTCTTGGCATTGGCGGCGAAAATACGCGCCGCGCTTAACGATGCTAACTCTTCTGCTGAAGCTTGCTCTGAACCCGGTTCGCCAAATTGCACTTTAACCGAACCATCGTTATTACGCTCAAGCCATACTTCATGTGCTTGAGCCGAAAAAGCGATACCGCCGAGTAACGTGAGTATTACAAGTGCTTGTTTCATTTGATTATCCTTAATATTATTTCGGTTTAGGGCTATGTTTTAGAGCGTCCAACGTAGTGATAGTGTGGCATTACGTGGCTCGCCAAAGTCGGCGTAACCCCAGAGTGAACGGTTGTAGTTCTTGTCGAAAATATTGTTAATGTTCAATTGCATAGAAATAGAAGGTGTGATTTGGTAGCCAAACATTAAGTCAACGAGTGAGTAGGCGGATTGTGTTTGGCGGTAAGCCACATTCGGCGCGCCATCGACACCCCAAATAGTGCCTTGATAGAAGGTGCTGCTCTGCCAGCGCCAGCTCGCACCTGCAGTAATGCCCGGCAGAATATCTTCAAAGTTATATTTAGTGGTGAGTTTGAAGATATCTTCGGGCAGATAAGTTTGACGACGTAGGCCATCTTTATCTTCTGCATTGTTGTGGGTATAACCACCGCTGATATCCCATAAGTCGGTAAGACGTCCGGCTATTTCTAACTCATAGCCCTTGGTGGTAATCCCATCCACACTTTCGTAGATAGAGTCACCGGAAGGTAGCTGACCTTTACCTGCATATTCGGGTTCGTTGTCTTTATTGGTTTCGTAGACGGCGGCTGACATGTTTAGCGTGTCATCGAACAGCGCGACCTTGACGCCGCCTTCGACGTTTGTGCCTTCTGCAGGTTCGAGCAGTTGGCCATCTTCACCAAAATAGGTGCCAGGTTTGAAGATTTCAGTACGGCTAGCGTAGACAGCAATCTGCTCGGTCACATCGTAGACTAGGCCGTAGTAGGGGATGAAAATACCGGTTTTTTCCATGGTCGCATCTGTGCTGTTACCCACGAGATCATGCTTTTCATAGGACCAGTTACTTACGCGTCCACCGACCATTAATTTCAGTGAATCCAATACATTGACACGGACAGTGCCGTAAACACCCGATTGGCTTTGCTCATTGGTTTGGCCATTGGTGGGTGAATTAGGAATATTAGGCTTGGGGTAATTGCCCTGATCCGCGACGTTATAGCGACGTTGGCGTCCAGATTCAGTGTTGATGTTATCGAACTCGTTGTCACCGTAGTTAAAACCGATCACAGCGCTATGTTCACGGCCGAGTAAGTCGAAGTTACCCGTTGCATACAGGTTGAAACTGTTGGTATCTGACTCGCGATCATGTTGGGCGGCATAGGTATCGCCCCAAGGGCCAACAAATTCGCCGGTTGATTTGACGATATAATCGCCTGGGTAAAAGGCCAATGCGTCTATGGTGGCGTTAGCAATACGATAGGCACTGACGAGTGACCAGTCGTTATCGAATCTATGTTTAAACTCGGCCATGAGACTTTTTTGGGTCACGTCCCAATGGGTCCAGTCCTGTGAGCTAGAGTAGTTGCGGCCAAAATCGACAGCTGTGCCATCGGTATAAAATGCGGGATTAGAGTTCCAGTTATACACACCGTCGGTTTGTGATTTTTGATAGTCCGCAAACAGCGACAAGCTAGTATCTGTGCCGAGACTCGTTTCAACTACGCCATAGAGCACTGTGGTATCGCGCTGATAGCGATCGATAAAAGAGTCGCCTTTCTTCACCGCACTCACGAATCGACCTTTCACATTGCCCGAATCCGTTAGCCAGCCAGAAACATCGGCCTCAAGTCTATAGGTATTCCATGAGCCATAACTTGCACTTGCCGTGGCACGGGTGTCATCCGTTGGACGTTTACGAATAAAATTAACCGTGGCAGAAGGTTCACCTAAACCACTTAAAATCCCTGCCGCACCTTTTAATACTTCAACCCGTTCGGCAATCACAGGGTCTAAACCTTGATCAATTGAGCCGCTGTAAACATGGGATGAAGAGGTTGTGATTAAGCCGTCAATTTGAACACCGCTGTCTAGTGCATAACCGCGCACGAATATCTGACTATTTTCAGAGGCATCACCCACCATAGTCACGCCAGGAGTGTGATTTAACACTGACTCCATAGTGACCAAACCTTTGTCACTGATCATCTCTTCGGTAATCAAAGTGACGCTTTGTGGGGTTTCTTTGAGTGACATAGACAAACCCGTGGCGCTATTCATTGCTGCGCGGGTGTAGGTTCCTACCACGTTCAATCTTTCTATCTGTTCTGTATCTTTTTTCTCATCTTGCTTAGGGTCAGTATTGGCTTGAACCGTCAGAGTAAGTGTGCTGAGAAGTACAGGGATCAATGGCGAGCGCCAAGACGTTAAAACAGATAGGGGAGGCATGGTATTTCAATCCTTTCAGGCGATTTCAGATTAAATGATGATTGGTGATCCTGAGTGCAAATAAAGTGTTTAGGTGCAAATGAGAATCGATCGCATGATAGGTTTGTTTAAAATAAATGCAATATGCTCAATGTGTAAATTGTTTAAGCTGGGTTGTAACTTATTGGCGAATAGCTTGTCAGCGAGCTGTGATAAGTCATCGCAGTGGGATCTGAGGTTTTAGCGCATGCCTTACTATAACTCGGTTTCAGGGC
The DNA here is from genome assembly GCF_025653365.1 of Shewanella sp. SW32. Taxonomy (NCBI): domain Bacteria; kingdom Pseudomonadati; phylum Pseudomonadota; class Gammaproteobacteria; order Alteromonadales; family Shewanellaceae; genus Shewanella; species Shewanella sp. SW32. The sequence goes on from NZ_JAKKSJ010000020.1 coordinate 72,790, forward strand.
ATTGACTGGGAACTCAGGCTGTTGTGGATAGGGTCAATTTAGCCAACAAAAAGGCCACAGTCGTTACTGACTGTGGCCTTTAATCTTTACAATTGAATCGAAATCCAACGGACTTGTTAAGCCTAAAAGTGTGATTTACAGCTTAGGTTTACGCCCGCACTTGGCCTGTGCCTGAGACTAAATACTTCTCAGCGGTCAAGGATTCGAGTCCCATTGGGCCATAGGCATGTAGCTTAGAGGTCGCGATGCCGATTTCTGCTCCAAGGCCGAGTTCGCTGCCGTCGGAGAAGCGCGAAGAGGCATTGACCATTACCACAGAAGCATCGACCGCACGTTGGAAGTGTGCGGCTGTGACTTCGTTTTCGGTGCAAATCACTTCGGTGTGCTGGCTACCAAAACGGGCAATATGTTGGATAGCATGGTCAAAGTGATCGACTTGGCGAATGGCAATTTCGAGATCTAAATACTCTTGGCCGAAATTGTCTTCTTCCATATACGTACAGTTTTCGAAGTAGCCACCGGATTGAGTACAAGCGTTGATTTTAACCTTATGCTCGGCCAGCGCTTTGGCTACCTTAGGCAAAAATTGCGAGGCAATTTCTTGGTGCACTAATAGAGCTTCGAGGGCATTACATACGCCAGTGCGCTGGGTTTTACCGTTGAGCAGTAAGTCCATAGCAATATCCAGATCGGCATCTTTATCGACGTATAAATGACACACGCCTTTAAAATGCTGGATCACTGGGATTTTACTGTTGTCAGTCACAAAGTTAATCAAGCCTTCGCCGCCGCGGGGAATGATCACATCGATATAATCTCGTTGCTGCAGCAGTTCTAGCATGAGGGCGCGATCTGGGTCTGGCACCACTGTGATTAACGCCTCGGGCAAGCCGTATTGTTTCAATACACTTTGCAAAATGGTGGCGATAATTTTGCTGGTGTGCAGCGCCTCTTTACCACCGCGCAAAATCACGGCATTACCGGATTTAAAGCACAGGGCACCCGCATCGGCGGTGACATTGGGGCGCGCTTCATAAATCATACAAACCACGCCCAATGGCACGCGCATCTTACTGATGGATAAACCATTAGGTCGTTGACCTATATGACGTTCGTTGCCAATCGGATCGGGCAAGGCGGCGATGATTTCAATGCCTACCGCCATAGCTTCGATACGCTCTGGCGTTAGCGTTAATCGGTCGAGCATGGCTGGGCCGACGTTATCGGCGGTTGCTCTGTGTAAGTCGATTAAATTTGCGCTTTGGATTTCATAGGACTTTTCACGTAATGAGCGTGCCATATCGAGGAGTACAGTATTTTTAAGCTGTTCGTCAACTTGGGCGAGGATCAGAGCCGCCTTGGCAGCTTCTTGAGATAAGTTTTTGATTAAAGTCATATTTACTCCGCTTAGATGTTTACTCGCTTAGTTTTATTCGGCTGATGCTTATTCGAGAATGGCGATGTTTTTCTCGGAAATGATCGGTCCAGTCTTTTGTTGAAATTCACTGGCAAACTCGCGATCGTCTTGGTCCGTAATAAAGCTAAGTAAACAACTGCTGTAATTGGATTTGGCCTTGGCCAATTTAGTGCCATCGTCTTTGCGTACTAAAATGGTGTCACCGACAGAAAAGTCTCCATTGATGGCAACGACATCGTCACTGGTCAATTGCTCGCTATGGATATCAAGGGCGATATTAAAGTCATTTTCAACAATGACTTCGCCTTGAGCCTGCGAGGTATGTGTCATCCAGTGCAAGTGATCCTGCATTGGCTTCTCATCGGGGGTAAATAAGGTTCCTGGGTTTTGGCCCTTCAACAATTGGTTGAATGAGTCGGCATCAAAACCATTGATAATAAAGGTTTCGATCCCGTGGGAAATCGCCTTCTTGGCGGCTTGTATCTTAGTCCGCATTCCCCCCGTACCGACGGCACTGCTGGCGCCGCCCGCCATGGCGTAGATCTCGGCATTAATCTCGGTCACCTGCTTAATAAGCTGTGCATCGGGATATTCATGGGGGTTTTGCGTGTAAAGCCCATTCACATCCGAACAGATAATCAGCGTATCGGCATCGGCCGCCGCGGCGACCATGGCCGAGAGATTATCGTTATCGCCAACTTTGAGCTTGTCGGCGGTGACGGCATCGTTCTCGTTGATGATAGGCAATAGCCCATGTTCGAGTAGGCTGAAAATCGTGTCTTTAATACTGATGTAACGATCTCGATTGCGTAAATCACCGTGGGTTAACAGTAGCTGTGCGGTTGGGAAATCAAATAACTTGTTCCATGTGGCCATCATATCGGCCTGACCCGCTGCAGCCATGGCTTTTTTCACTGTGACGCTCGGTTTATCAACCTCGCCAAAGTGATGCCATCCTGCAGCGACTGAGCCCGAAGAGACCAAGACAACTTGGATCCCTTGGGCACGACAATAAGTAATAAATTGGGCAATGCCGAGTAAGTAGTGGCTGCTGCAACCTTGTTTGTGTGGAGCAATCAGGGCACTACCTACCTTAACGACAATGCGTTTCCAGGGTAAGTCAGTCATACCTGCGCGCCTCATCTGTCTTCGGCTAAAACACGGCCAGCCTTATGGAATAATTTAGTGGTTTTGGCACAAGGATCAGTATCGAGTAACGAGACTATCCAAATCACCACACTGCTCACGGCAAAGCCGGGGATCATCTCATACACCACTGTGGTTAAAGCTTTACCGTCAGCAAGTACTGGTGCATAAATCCAAAACAGGACTGTGGCTGCACCTGACACTATGCCGGCAATCGCGGCTTTGTGGGTTAGGTTAGCTTTATACAAGCTAAACAAGACTAACGGACCGAAGGCGGCACCGAATCCTGCCCATGCATTACTCACCAATGACAGCACACTGCTAGAACGGTCAAGCGCCAGTAGACTTGCGACAATTGCCACGCCAGCTACGCCAAAACGTCCCATTTTCACCATGTCTTTTTCGCTAGATTCTTTCTTCGAGATCACGCGATAAATATCTTCCGTTAGCGAGCTTGATGACACTAATAGTTGCGATGAAATGGTGCTCATGATCGCGGCCAGAATTGCGGCTAATAAGAAGCCACTAATGATCGGATGGAACAACAACTCAGAAAACACGATAAAGATGGTTTCAGGATCGGTCAGCTTCATGCCAAATTTATTGGCGTAAGCGATACCGACAAGACCTGTTGCCAGTGCACCCACAATGGTCACTGTCATCCAGCCCATACCTATGTGTCTGGCGGTTTTAATGTCAGCGACTGAACGAATTGCCATAAAGCGCACAATAATATGCGGTTGGCCAAAGTAACCGAGTCCCCAAGATAAGCTTGAGATAAGCCCTAACATAGTGACGTTTTGCATGGCATCGGTGAAGTGTGGAATCGATTGATACGCAAAGTTCAGCATAGTGTCAGCGCTGGTAAACTCTTGATATGCCACCACAGGCACTAAGATTAAAGCGACAAACATGATACAGCCTTGGACAAAGTCAGTGAGGCTCACTGCTAAGAATCCGCCCAACAAGGTATAAGAAACCACTACGCCGAGGGTGACGACTAAACCTATGTCGTAGTTCAGGCCAAATGCTGACTCAAATAACTTACCGCCAGCCACTAAACCCGCTGAGGTATACAAGGTAAAGAAGATCACAATGATCACGGCCGAGATAATTCGGATACTGCTGTTGGCATTGCCGAAGCGTTTAGCAAAAAACTCCGGGATAGTAAGGGCGTTATCCGCGACTTCGGTATAGACCCTTAATTTGGGTGCAACGACCAAGTAATTAATTAGAGCACCAATTAATAGTCCAAGTGCGATGTAAATGGTTTCGAAACCAACCAAAAACATTGCGCCGGGAAGACCCATTAGCATCCAGCCACTCATGTCAGATGCACCCGCTGAGAGTGCGGTGACCTGTGGGCTCACCTTGCGGCCGCCCAAAATATAGCCGGACACATCGCTGGTGGATTTTTTATAGGCGAATAAGCCAATAGCAAGCATGGCGATAAAGTAAATCGCTAAGGAAACGTAAGCCAGGTAATTCATGGGTTATTTATCTCCTAACGCTTTGTTATTTTGAATAATACTCGGTTTCAAAATGACAAAGAGATAGGTGCTTAATATTGCGCATAAACACATAAACTGCATGGTTTCCTTGGCGTGTAATCGGGTAAAGCTTGCTACTTGCGAGATAAGATTTTCCTCTGGTGGGTTCTCCGTAGACATAATTGCTCCTTGGTTGATAATTGAATTTATATCACCAATATAGTTAGTGATCTAACTATATTAAGGCATTTTATCGGCCAAATATCAAGCTTCTATTGGATTTAAATGGTTTTGGCGGCAGCACGAGAGTGGCTTTGGGGGCGGAAAATAGTTTGAGAACTGACTATTTTGCTGAGGTGTTTTTCTGCTCTGCGATACTGTGGGCGGTACGTTCGAAGGTTAAGGTGATGCGTTCAAACATCCCAGTAATCAGAGTGAATTGTTCGTGGGGTAACGGGCATTGCGCCAGCGCTTGTAATAAGGCTTCGCTGCTGGTGTTAAACTCTTCTGCGACTTGGCCGTGGGCGCAGGCGATAAATGCCTGACCTAAATTGTGTTGCCAGAGGTTGAGTGCATTTTCTAAGCCTAAGTCTGAGTGCGTATCTGAAATCCCCTGCAACATGCGTCGCATTCGAATCGACACATGGCCTAGATTAAGTGCAGTGAACACCAGATCGGTAAATACCCTCGAACTCTTGCCCGAGCCTTTTTCGTAACTGGCTATCCGCAGCAGTCGATCGCCCATGCGGGCGTTAAACCAAGGCTCAGGATCGTTATGCTGCGCGATATGCACTAGATCTTTTTGGATGGATTGCAGCAGACGATATTGCATCAAACGCTGGCTAGGTTCGGTAATCAATTTAAACAACCAATACAGCACAGTGACGCCAACAAAAATCGCTAAGGCATTGCTGACAGTGTTTTCTATCGCAAATGAAATGGTATTACTGGGCTGTACTAATACCGCAAACGGCACGCAAATCCCGAGACCATAGGGCAAGGTCGGTCGATTCGCTAAGGCGAGTAGCCCAATAAAAAAGGGGCCTGCGAGCACTAAAATGAGGATTTCGAAATCGCCGCTACTCTCTGCCAGCAAAGGTAAAGCGTAAAACACTGTGAGGGGTACAGCGATAGTGATACCAACAAGAATACGGCGCAAAATCGTGGTTAGCATCGGCAGTGGCTGGCGCGCCATCATCATGGAAAAGACCACAGGCATCAGGATCATCATGAGTACCGCGCTCGACCCTGTGCCGATCCACAGCGAAGCACCAATGACAAATACCGCCATGCTGCGTAGACCGGTCGTAAACCCTATCAGTGGATCTCGGTGAAATTCCATTGGCGGCGCGTTGAGTTGTACCGCAGAATTGCTTGTCAGTACGTTATAACTCTTGAGCACCATGATCAGATCGGCGCTTAATTCCATCGCAACTTTGAGTAAGCGAGTCTCTAATGGGCTTCGGTCGCGGTATTGCATAAGGTTTTGCTGGAGTTGATACCTTAGGGTACGCGCCATTTTGTAGCATTCTTGATCATCAGTGGATTGCGCCATCAGGGTAAAACTGCTGCGCATATTGGCTAAGGTTTTCGCGAGCGGTTCGCTGACCAGATGGGAATGATTACGTTGTAGTCGGCCAAATATTTGGATTGCCGCCAACAGCGAAAGGGTTTTATTGCAGAGAAAGTTCGCCGCATGGCTCTGCCCGCGACCTTCGGGACCTTCATAAATCACCGCGCTGGAGTCGTCACTCAGCGCCGATACTGATTCCATAATAGTGTCGATATGTTCATGGCGGCTCGCATGTACGCCCTGTAAATCTAGTTCTAATGCAAGATAGTTAAGCGTTTGATTAATTGTGTTTTTAGCATGCAGTTGCAGACCATGTTTTACCTTAGTCGGCCAAAGTAGCGAACTGACCAAGACGGCACAAATTGCGCCGACGATAATTTCACTGATCCTCGCCTGCGCCACATCGAATATTTTTGCACTATCGGCTGTGCTCGGGCTCGCCATCACAATGAGCACTATCAAGCAGGCTGTCATGCCCGCCATAGCAAAGGCATAGACAAAGTTTTGCTGGCGCACCATGGCCGACAACCCAGAATTTAACCCTATCCAGCAGGCGAGTAATCCTAAGGCGAGTTCGGGATAGGGTGTAAACCCGTTGAGTATGGCAATCCCTGCAAGTGCGCCGACTAAGGTGCCGCCAATTTGGCATAAGCCCTTTTCGATCACGAGTCCACTTTCGGGGCGAATTTGCAAAAATACCGCTGACACCAGCGCCCAATATGGCCGTTCTAAATTCAAGAACATTGCCACATATAAGGCGAGCGCCATCGAGATCACGCCTTTAATCGCGAAGATGAGGGTTCGTCGGTCAGGAAAAAATAAACTCTTAAGTAACAGCGTCATAATGACTATTTGTCAGTCTGTAGCTGGATGGAAACTGTCATGCCGACGCTCAGCTCTATGTCCTTAGGAATGCTGTCTAGCTGGATATCGACCGGAATACGCTGCGACAATCTCACCCAATTAAAGGTTTGGCCGATTTGCGGCAATAACTGCCCATTAGCGGTGACATTGGTATTGGCAATCGCCTTACCTATGCTGACCACTTTGCCGTGCAAGACATGGCCGCCACTCATTAGGCTGACATCGGCGTTTTGACCTATGTGAACCAAGGGGATTTTGGTTTCTTCAAAATACCCTGTGATATAGAGAGAGTCTTGTTTGACGAGCGAAAATACCGAGTTGCCTTTGCTGACATAGTTGCCATTACGCAGGCTTAAATTGATCAGGGTGCCATTTTCGGGAGCGTGAATTTGCGTCCGCGCTAAGTCAATTTTGGCGGTATTCAATTGTGCCTGTGCGAGTTCATAACTGGTTCTTGCCAGTTCGGTATTGATAAAGGCTTCGTCGAAGGTTTCTTTGCTGACTAAGTTGGCGTTGGTCAAACCGATACGGCGTTTGTATTTATGTTTTGCCAGTTCCCATGCCAATTTTTGGCTTTCCGCTTTGGCATTCAATTCGGCAATCGTGGCTTTGTAGCGGGTATCGTCCACTGTGAACAATACGTCACCTTTATTAACGACTTGATTGTCTTTTACATTCAGTTGGTTTACCCAACCGGATACATCTGGTGCTATGGTAATGATTTCGGCGCGAACTCGGCCGTCGCGGGTCCAAGGAGAATAAAGGTAGTGCGACCATATCCAATATCCGGCGATACCTGCAATCGCGACCACAATAAGGGTGAGGCTGATACGAAAGATTTTTCCCATGAACAATCAACTCCCAAGCAAGTAAATGACCAAAGCCAGATAGCAGATAAACAGCCCAACTTCGAACCAAGCTGCGCGCCACAGCGTGTGATAGAGTCCAGTTTGATAGAGTACCCAGCGAGTGATGCAGGAAAGCAGAAAAGCTAAGGGGATAAAGATAATTAATGGACTAAATAACAAACCATCGAACGCGAGTTCTTTAAGCATTACGCTATTCATCCCGATAACAGTGGCGCAGCGATAACCGCGCTAGGTGTTTAAAATGCAAAGTACTCAGTCGAGATTATAGGAAAGTCGCGTGAGAGTTAATGGTTTTATACTATCTGTGATCAATTAGGGCCAGCATAAGCTGGCCCTAAATATGATGAAATCAAAGCGAAAATCGCTTCTACCTCATAGTAACAAACTCTTCGGCGCCCGTTGGGTGGATAGCAACGACCGCATCGAAATCGGCCTTAGTTGCCCCCATTTTCATGGCGACGCCGAAACCTTGAAGGATTTCGTCCATACCAAAACCAATACCATGAATACCGACGACTTTTTCGTCCTTGCCAGCGCAGACTAGCTTCATCTTACAGGCTTGGCGATGGGCCGTAACGGCGGTGTACATTGAGGTAAACGTCGACGTATACACTTTGACTTTATCGTCGCCGTATTGAGTACGGGCCTCTGGTTCGGTCAAGCCCATAGTGCCGATAGGTGGATGGCTGAATACAACTGTTGGGATCAGGCTGTAATCCATTTTGGCATCTGTCATACCGTTAAATAAACGCTCGGACAACAAACGGCCCGCTTTAACCGCAACAGGAGTGAGCTCTACGCCGCCCGCCATAATGTCGCCGACACAGTAAATCCCTTTGTGAGTCGTATTTTGCTGCTCATCAGTGATGACATAGCCTTTGTTATCTAATTGCACTTCGGTATTTTCTAGGCCGATATTGCCTGTTGCAGGTGAGCGGCCAATTGCCCAAATCAAGCAATCGACTGTAATGCTTTCACCGTTTTCTAAGTTTAATGTCAGGCTGTCATCGGCATTTTTAACCACGGCTTTTGGCACGCTATGGGTGTGCAATGTTGGGCCTTCGGTTGCCATCGCATCGACGAGAGCATCGACTAATATAGGGTCAAAGTTACGCAGCGGCGCATGTTTACGCACTAATAAGTGAGTTTCACTGCCCAGAGCGTGTAACACGCCAGCGACTTCAACAGCGATATAACCCGCGCCAACAACGGCAACGCGCTTAGGTTGCTCGCGCAGGGCGAAGAAACCATCGGAATCGATACCGTATTGCGCGCCAGGAATATTCGGAATCGTCGGTGCGCCGCCAGTGGCGATAAGGATATGATCGGCGGTGTAATGTTCGCCGTCCACTTCGATGGTGTTGCCATCCACAAAACGGCCGTAGCCATTTAACAGCGTCACTTTGTTGTTGGCAAAACCACGGCCATAGGCATCGTGAATACGACCAATGTAGGCTTCGCGGTTTTCGACCAAAGTGTTCCAATCGAATTTATTAACAGTGACGTCGAAACCATAATCTTTGGCGTAAAGGTTCATCGCTTCGGCAACGTGGGCGCCATACCACATGACTTTTTTGGGCACACAACCTACGTTTACACAGGTGCCACCCACGTGTTTGGCTTCGATGAGTAGAACCTTAGCACCACGCATTGCCGCTCGGTTTGCTGAGGCGATACCGCCGCTGCCTGCGCCTAGGCAGATATAGTCAAAATGTTGAGCCATGAGTTTCTCCGTCTTACTTCAAGGATGAGATGCTTTACAGCAGAAGGTCATTGTAGGGGGCTTTGCGGTAACAGACCAGCCTATTGCATCACTAACGTATAAGGCATTGCTTTTAATAAAAATACTCCTAAAGTTGCATTCAGTTGTTATCGCGTGGCTGTTTCGCGGCGATATTGGCACTTAGAGTGATCGTTTTGAGCTGGGCCTTCTGCACCACATTTCAAACATTGCCACTCCTTTTGGCGGGCGCTGAGTTCATCGGCTTGATGCTTAGCAGCGTTATCTTGTTTGTCGCCGAGTAGGGACTCTAGCTGATCCATACGTTTATCGAGCCAACGGCAGTTAGGATCATTGGCGACATGTGCACGACTGGCGAGCTGTTGCTTGCGACTGAGTTTTTTACTCTTAGCGGCTTTGTTCGATTGAGTGGCTTTAGTTGATTTAGTGGTTTTGGATGGCTCTGCGGGTGTAACAGTGGGGGGCGAATACTCGAACGCACTTTGCACTTGGTTAGGCACATTAATCGGCTTGCCCTCATTGTCGAGTAAAGTGCCTAGGGGCAAAGGCGCGGTTTGTGTCGGTTGCGCTAAGGATTCTAGACTCGGTTCAGGTTCAGATACCGGTTGCGCATTAGTCGAGCTTGTCACTTGGATAAAAAGCAGGGGCAAGGTAATGACAGCGGTTCGGATAAGATAGAAATGATGCGTTAACATTCCCTGTTCCTCGGCAAAATCGATGTGAATAGTGAGTCGCTCCGTCGACATTTTGAGTTTAGTTAGTGAGCTTTGTTTTTGCCAAATGTCACGGGATAAATTGACAGAGGAAGGTTGCAATACAGCGCTAGAAACATAGAGCTAAAACGACGTTAAAACGTTATCGCAAAGTGAATGCCGGCATAGGTTTGATCCTGTGAACTCATATCGCCATTGGCTGAGGCTTCTTGCTCAATATCACTCTGGGCAATGCTGTGGCTAATGTGTCCGCTAATATTCATGCTTGGGGTCAGTTGATAATTCGCTTCGAGGCCAAACTGCAGGTTATTACTGCCATCGTGTTCTTCTGTGCGGTATTTAAAATCAAACCCTTGAGTGATATAGGGCGTGAGGCTGAACTGGTCTGTGATATTCCAATAACTGTGCAAACTCACTTCAACAAAGTAGCCTGCCGCCTCTGTGGAATAGACATAACTCATCGATGGTACCAACCAAGCTGTGGCGCTGTAGGCGAGTTCTGCAAATAGCTCGTTATCTTTGCAGCGGCTATTGCTATAGCCTTCAATGCGCTGATATCCCAGATTGGCCTCTAGGTTTTCGGCTAAGTTGAACCCATATTCAAGGCCGATATTCCACTCTGTATAGGCTTGGCTATCACCGCGTCCGACTAAGGCATAAGTGGTTAAGTTGCCGTGTTGAACGGCAGCATTGAGCCAATAAATACCCCCATTTTGCAAGTTATTGCGACCCTGTGAGACATATTTGCTGTCCCAACCTAAATCCAGCGTCACCGCCAAAGGTTCTGTCATCTGGCGGGGTAATATGGTGTTTGAAATACTATCGACTTGTTCTAGGCCCTCATTAGCAACTGCGTTGTGACTAAGGCAGTTGATCCCTAATGTGCAGAGGACGCTGGCGATAAGTTTCACTGAGTGTGTTGCCATATTTTTGCTGATTTTGGTCGAGGTACGTTAGTTATGCAGATAATACCTTGTCCACATACAAACATTAATGCGAATTGATTCGATTTGCGATCGAGATTGCAACAATGTGTAGGTAAATAAAACGTAAATCCTAAATGCGAACTAGTTCACTTTTTTTCAGGGGAAATAGGGTTAAGTAAGGCGTTCGAAGGGGACAATCGGTTTTCTCGCCTTGATAAATAGGCCATTAGCCCTTATTTATAACAGATACAGATTGTTGAGGAGTCAATATGAGCAACCCTTTGCTTAGCGGCGCAAAATTACCGCTTTTTTCACAGATTAAACCGGAACATATTCAAGTCGCCGTTGAGCATGCCATTGCTCAGTGCCGCACTAAGATTGATGAAGTGCTGCAGAACCAAGGTCCTTTTACGTGGGACAACTTGGTCGCGCCATTAGAACAGGTTGACGATAAGCTAAGCCAAATTTGGTCGCCCGTTTCTCATATGAATTCAGTGACTAGCACAGATGAGTGGCGTGCCGCCCATGATGCTTGTTTACCTCTTTTATCGGAATACGGTACTTACGTTGGCCAACACCAAGGTTTGTATCAAGCCTATAAAGCGCTGCGAGCATCCAATGAATTTGCACAATTGAGCCAAGCCCAGCAGATGGTGATAGAGCACAGCCTGCGCGACTTTGAACTATCGGGTATTGGTTTAGATGACGCGCAAAAAGTGCGTTATGGCGAGATTGTAAAACGTCTTTCTGAACTCACCAGTGGTTTTTCGAATCAATTACTGGATGCGACGCAAGCTTGGACTAAGTTGATCACTGATGAAGCTGAGCTTGCTGGTTTGCCCGAGTCTGCCAAAGCCGCCGCTAAAGCGATGGCGCAGTCGCGTGAGCTAGAAGGTTGGTTATTTACCTTAGATTTCCCCTCTTATCTACCCGTCATGACCTACAGCGAAAACCGCAGTCTTCGGGAAGAATGCTACCGTGCGTTTGTCACTCGCGCTTCAGATCAAGGTCCCAATGCCGGAGAGTTTGATAACAGCCCGCTGATGGACGAAATTCTTGCTTTGCGCCACGAACTCGCATTGTTACTCGGTTTTGACAGTTTTGCTGACAAATCTCTGGCGACGAAAATGGCTGAAACCCCGGCGCAGGTGATGGCATTTTTAAATGAATTAGCGCTGCGCTCAAAGGATCAAGCTAAGGCAGAACTGGCTGAGCTGAGAGCGTTTGCCGAGGCCGAATATGGCGTGACTGAAATGGCCTCTTGGGACTTAAGTTTCTATGCTGAGAAGTTGCAGCAGCATAAGTATGAGATTTCACAGGAAATCCTGCGTCCGTATTTCCCCGAAGATAAAGTGCTCTCAGGTTTATTCTACACAGTATCGCGTTTGTTCGGCCTTAAAATCCTTGAGCAAAAGGATTTTGACCGATGGCATAAAGACGTGCGTTTCTTCGATATTTTCGACGAAACTGACGAACACAGAGGTAGCTTCTACCTCGATTTATATGCCCGCACAGGTAAACGTGGTGGTGCTTGGATGGATGACTGCCGTGTGCGCCGTCAAACCGCCAATGGATTACAAAAGCCAGTGGCTTATTTGACCTGTAACTTTAATGGTCCGGTCGATGGCAAACCTGCGCTGTTTACCCATGATGAAGTGACAACCTTGTTCCACGAATTTGGTCATGGTATCCACCACATGCTGACAAAAATCGATGTTGCAGGCGTGTCGGGTATCAATGGTGTGCCTTGGGATGCGGTCGAGTTACCAAGTCAATTTATGGAAAACTGGTGTTGGCAGGAAGAAGCCTTAGCCGAAATTTCTGGCCACTTTGAAACCGGCGAACCATTACCTAAAGCCTTGTTAGATAAAATGCTCGCGGCGAAAAACTTCCAGTCTGGCATGATGATGCTGCGCCAACTCGAGTTCTCATTGTTCGATTTTAGAATGCACCACGAATACGACCCAGCTAAAGGCGCGCGCATTCAAGAAACCTTAGACGAAGTGCGTCGTCAGGTGGCCGTATTAACGCCGCCGGATTTTAACCGTTTCCAACATGGATTTGCCCATATTTTTGCGGGCGGTTATGCCGCAGGTTATTACAGCTATAAATGGGCTGAAGTGCTGTCGGCGGATGCGTTTTCCCGTTTCGAAGAGGAAGGTATTTTCAACCCTGAAACGGGTCGTCGCTTCTTGCACAATATCCTCGAAATGGGTGGTTCAGCCGAGCCGATGGACTTGTTCAAACAGTTTATGGGGCGCGAGCCGAATATCGATGCCCTGTTAAGACATTCAGGCATTGCTGCATAAGCAATTGTGAGTTTTGATAAATCAGCTCCTTTTAATGGGCTGATTATCTGAGGGTATTTAGTTTCATCGCACGATAAAATGACGCCCTAGGGCGTCTTTTTTGTGAGCTATATCTCGCTTGCCCTGTGGTATGGCCTCTGTTAGCCTGTGGCTCTTATTTCAAGGGCGGCGCGTTATGAATCTGTATTTTCGTTTGTTTTGGTTGTTATTCTGGCGCACGCGCCATTGTCGTAAGATCGATTTTCTAGGGACAAGCCGTATCACTTATCGTGCTTTACCGAGCGATTGCGACATCAATTTCCATCTCACTAATTCTCGCTATCCCGCGTTTATGGATCTGGCGCGGACCTATATGTTGGCCGAGATGGGTCTACTGAAACGTTTCTTAAAGTTGAAGTGGATGCCGATAGTCAATGCCGCCGAATTTACCTATATTCGCGATATTAAGCCGCTGAAAACTTTTGAGATTGAAACCAAAGTCGTCGGTTGGGATGAAAAATATTTCTATATTGAACAACGCTTTGTGAGCGAACGTGGCCTACATTGTATAGTGCATGTGCGCGGTGTGTTTGTGTGCAAAGGTAAGCAAGTGCCGTTAGATGTACTAGTGAAAGAGGCGGGTTATACCGATCCTGCACCTGAGTTGCCGCCAGAAGTCGTGAAGTGGAAAGCGTTTTTGCAGTTGAAGAAAGAACGCAATATGTGATTGTGTTGAGGCATGACTTACTTGCTAAGGTATGCCTCTTATTCCTGTCGTTTCCTCCATCTCAGCCAGTAACACCTCTTCTTGTACTAACATCCAAGCGCCACGCAGTTGTGCCTGTTGCCAATAGCGCACAATTTCATCTAAATCCAACAGGTTTAGATGTTGGAAGCTATAGCTTAAACAAGGGATTAGTGCACAGTCGGCTAAGGTAAAGCTGTCGCCACAGACCCAATGATGTTGTGTGAGTTGCGCGTCTAAGCGTTGAAACTGTGTCAGTAGTTGCTTCTCTAATTGTTTGATTTCGAATTCATTGCTGTCTTCTATATGCTTTAACTTTTCTAATTGAAATAATGGGTTGTTAATATCATTGTCTATGATGCGATCGAACAAACGTACCTGTAAGTTGCGTTGTGGTTCTTGTGGCAGCAGCTGGGTACTGTTTTCAAAATGCCTATCTAAGTACTCGATAATAATGCTGGATTCGGGTATCAGCTGTTCATTTTGGGCTTTAAGCAGGGGGATTCGCGCTTGCGGATAACGTTGGTGAAATTCCTTGCGGGACAAAGGGTCGCGTAGATCTATGATTCTGGGGTAGAAGTTGGCCTGCTTTTCATAAAGTGCGATGAGCACTTTCTGTGAATAGCGTGATAACGGGTGATAAAAAAGCTCCATAGGCACTCACTCCAAACCCAGTCTTTTACGGACTTTACGTTTTAACTTTAGTCGTAATTGAAGCGCTTGCTGTAAGAGTTTTCTTAAAAAATGCTGGAACAAACACAATTTTTCTTGGCAAAGCCAAGTGATCCATCAGGGATAAAAATCGGTATTATGAGCCCATATAGAAAGTGTCGGGATTTAATCATTTTAAAGGTAATAATATGAGCCAGTTAGAGCGTTTTTCATCTATTTATGCCAGAGCCAGTGAGCGCAAAGGCGGACCTGCTGGACTCGAAGCCTTATTGTCTGGTTGCCTGTCTGATGATGAAATTCGCCAATATCGGGATGCTGAATTATTGTCGGCGATGAGCCGTCAGGTGTTTCAAAGTGGTTTTGTATGGCGGGTGGTTGTTAACAAATGGCCCGAGTATGAGAAGTCTTTCTTTGGGTTCGAACCGCATAAAGTATTAATGTTATCGCCTGAGCAAATTCAAGCGCGGGCAAGTGATGCGACCTTGATTCGCCATCTTAAAAAGACCCAAGCTATTTATGATAACGCTCTGATGATCCACGATGTTGCTCGCGAACATGGCAGTTTGGCGCAACTGATCGCCGCTTGGCCGACACAGGATATTATTGGTTTGTGGGCGTTGTTGAAGAAACGCGGTACTCGATTGGGCGGCAATACGGGTCCCTATTTTCTGCGCGGTATTGGCAAAGATACTTTTTTGTTAACCGATGATGTACAAGGCTATTTTAAAGCACATAAGTTAGTCGATACGGGTTTTTCATCACAAACGGCGCTTAAGCAAGTGCAAGCCGTATTTAATCAGTGGCAACAGGAGTCGGGTCGTTGTTTGGCTGATATCAGCCGTATTCTGGCTTGCAGCGTGGGCGATAATCGAATTTAGTCCTGTTAAGTTGTTATTGAAGATGAACAAATTAGTTTTAATAGACAAATATTGCTTTGCTAGCAATATTTTTCATTACAGAAGCATTATTTGTGGGAGTCTGAGTTTCATTTAATGGGGTATTAATCTGAATTTCGGGTTTGCTCCGTTTTGGGGTAACCACTAAAATAGCCCGCTAGCTATTATTTGTGACTGTTTAATTGTGTGGCGTTGACTCATAACGCTGGCGCTGCCTTTTAGCCGTGCACAAATAGTAGATGTAATAAACTGCACAGCAATCCGCTATCGGATGTATTCATGTTTTTACGCACAAGCAGTCTGAAGCCAGCTCTTTGCTTACTCTCTTTCGGTATTGTCAGTCTTGATAGGGGCGTTTTTAACGACTTGATACTGAGAGTGGCCTGAGTAAAAACAAGCGCGCTGCGTTTTCGTCTCTATGTACAAATTATTGCAACAAGTGACGGTTAAGCTAACGTCATTGAGCTGTGGGCCTTGGCCTGCCGCAAGTCTAGAATATGAACAGATTTGCAACATATTCAATATGGAGTAGGCTTATTGGGTGTTTTACGGCATATACCCCTAACAATGCCACTCAAAGTTAACCGATTTTTTAAATCGAATAACAATTCGATGAATATAGTAATGCTGAATGAGTGAAAATTTTCATTAGTTTACAATTTAGTTTCGTTATCTTCCTTGTTGATTCATATAGGCTATGAGATAAATAACGGATTTGATTTTAGTTACAATTACGGCTCGTGTCAGCGCAATAAGTGTACTGGTATGTGGGCAGTTAATATTTGAAGGAGTTCTCATGCGGCAGACAATTAAACTTGCCTCAGTTATAAGCGTGGCGTTATGGATGGCAGCTTGCAGCCCTCAAGAAGAGAGCGCTCAGGCGGGCGCTGGTCCACGTAGTATGGAAGTGGGAATCCTTAATGTTGTTGCCCAGCCACAAGTGATTCAGGTGGAATTACCAGGACGCAGTAAAGCTTTCCTCGAGGCTGAAGTTCGTCCACAGGTTAACGGTATTATCACTAAGCGTAGTTTTGTTGAAGGTGGCAATGTGAAACAGGGTGAATCTCTGTATCAGATTGATTCTTCAACTTATAAAGCTGCTTTAGTGAGTGCCAATGCTGATTTAGCCAGAGCGAATGCGGGCTTAGCCTCAGCAAAAGCTAAGGCGGCACGTTATCAGCAATTAGTAAAAACCAACGCCATCAGTAAGCAAGAGTTCGATGAAGCTGAAGCGGCTTATAAAGAAGCATTAGCGAATGTAACCGTGGCTGAAGCTGCGATTAACACCGCTAAAATCAACCTGCAATATACTGAAGTATTAGCGCCTATCTCTGGTCGTATCGGTAAATCGAGTGTGACTGCGGGTGCGTTAGTCACTGCCAACCAGAGCCAAACGCTGGCGACGATTCAACAACTTGATCCTATCAATGTGGATATTGCGCAATCGAGTGCTCAGTTGTTACGTCTTAAAGCTAAGTTGCAGCAAGGTAAGCTACAAGCTTCAGAAAATGCAGACGTGAAATTATTGCTTGAAGATGGCACTCAATATAGTCATCCGGGTAAGTTGCAGTTCGCTGAAGTGAGCGTGGATCCAAACACTGGCTCAGTTATTCTGCGCGCAGAATTCCCTAACCCAGAAGGTATCTTGTTACCTGGCATGTATGTTCGCGCTATGTTAAATGCGGGTACTGATCCACAGGCTATCTTGGTTCCACAAAAAGCGATTACGCGTAACTCTAAGGGTGAAGCTGTGGCTATGGTGGTGAATGACCAAGGTTTAGTCGAAGCGAAAACTGTGACGACCGCAGAAGTGATTAACAACCAATGGCGAGTCACTTCTGGTTTAACTGTGGGCGACAAGTTGATTGTGGAAGGATTACAGAAAGTTCGTCCCGGCGCTCCAGTAACCACCAAAGTTATTTCTGAAACGCAAGCACAATAGGGCATAGCTATGGCACGTTTTTTTATTGATCGCCCCATCTTTGCGTGGGTGATCTCCTTGATTATTATGCTGGCGGGGATCCTTTCGATCCGCTCGCTGCCAGTGTCCCAATATCCTAACATTGCACCACCGACCGTGGTGATCAGTGCTAACTATCCTGGCGCTTCCGCTAAGATTGTTGAAGATTCTGTGACTCAGGTGATTGAGCAACGTATGACGGGTATCGATCACCTCCGTTATATCGCCTCAGCCAGTGACAGTTTTGGTAATGCTGAGATCACTTTAACCTTTAACGCTGAAGCCGATCCGGATATTGCACAGGTTCAAGTACAGAACAAGTTACAGGGTGCTATGACCCTGTTACCGCAAGAGGTGCAGGCGCAAGGGGTTAACGTTAACAAGTCGAGTTCAGGCTTCTTAATGGTATTAGGCTTCGTATCGACCGATGGTTCGTTAGATAAAGGCGATATCGCCGACTATGTTGGTGCGAACATTCAAGATCCTATGAGTCGCGTACCGGGCGTAGGTGAAATTCAGCTGTTTGGTGCCCAATATGCGATGCGTATATGGCTAGATCCGTTGAAATTGACTCAATACAACTTGACCAGTTTAGACGTTATCGCTGCGATTCGTTCTCAAAACGCTCAAGTTTCAGCTGGACAGTTAGGTGGCGCGCCCTCTGTGGCAGGTCAAGAGTTGAACGCAACTGTATCGGCTCAAAGCCGCTTACAAACGGCAGAAGAGTTCCGCAAAATTATCCTTAAATCGGATATTTCAGGCGCAAACGTCTTCCTAAGTGATGTGGCACGGGTTGAATTAGGTTCTGAAAGTTATGCTGTGGTGTCACTGTATAATGGTCAACCTGCGACAGGGTTAGCGATTAAGCTGGCAACGGGTGCTAACGCGCTTGATACTGCTGAAGCTGTTCGTGAAAAAATTGCTGAGATGAAACCTTTCTTCCCGCAAGGGCTAGAAGTTGTTTATCCATACGATACAACGCCTTTCGTTGAAAAATCGATAGAAGGTGTAGTGCATACCCTGCTTGAAGCTATTGTACTAGTGTTCATCATCATGTACCTCTTCTTGCAAAATTTCCGCGCAACTTTGATCCCGACTATTGCAGTACCTGTGGTATTGCTGGGAACCTTTGCGATTCTGTCGTTAGCGGGTTTCTCGATTAACACTTTAACCATGTTTGCTATGGTGCTCGCCATTGGTTTGCTGGTGGACGATGCGATTGTGGTGGTGGAAAACGTCGAGCGGGTAATGGCCGAGGAGGGCTTAAGTCCACTGGAAGCGACGCGTAAGTCGATGGATCAAATTACCGGTGCTTTAGTCGGTATCGGTCTGACCCTCTCCGCAGTGTTTGTCCCTATGGCATTTATGTCAGGTTCAACTGGGGTTATTTATCGTCAGTTCTCTATCACTATCGTATCTGCGATGGCGTTGTCTGTTCTAGTTGCTTTGATTTTAACACCTGCACTTTGTGCGACTATGCTCAAACCGATTAAGAAGGGCCATGCTCATATCGAAACTGGCTTCTTTGGTTGGTTTAACCGTAGTTTCGATAAACTGACTAATCGTTATGAGTCGAGCGTTGCTGGGATCATCAAGCGCGGCTTTAGAGTGATGGCGATTTACGTTGTGCTGGTTATTGCAGTGGGTTGGATCTTTATCCGTATGCCTACGGCGTTCTTACCAGATGAAGACCAAGGTATTTTGTTCACGCAAGCCATTTTGCCGACTAACTCAACTCAAGAAAGCACCTTAAAAGTATTGGAGAAAGTGTCTGATCACTTTATGGCTGAGGAGGGCGTGAGATCGGTGTTTAGCGTGGCGGGCTTCAGTTTTGCGGGTCAAGGGCAAAACATGGGTATCGCCTTCGTTGGTTTGAAGGATTGGTCTGAGCGTGAAGCGCCTGGTATGGATGTGAAGTCTATTGCTGGTCGCGCTATGGGTGTGTTCGGTCAGATGAAAGATGCCTTAGTATTCGCCTTCGTACCGCCTGCGGTAATCGAGTTGGGAACAGCGAACGGTTTCGACATGTACCTGCAGGATAAGAACGGCCAAGGCCACGAGAAGTTAGTGGCGGCACGTAATCAACTGCTTGGTATGGCGGCACAGAATCCAAATCTGGTGGGTGTGCGTCCAAACGGTCAAGAAGATGCGCCAATTTATCAATTACATGTAGATCACGCTAAGTTGAGCGCGTTAGGCATTGAAATCACTAATGTGAACAATGTGCTTGCAACGGCTTGGGGTGGTTCTTATGTGAATGACTTTATTGACCGCGGCCGCGTGAAGAAAGTATATGTGCAAGGTGATGCCCAGTATCGTATGCAACCGGGAGATTTAGATTCTTGGTACGTGCGCAATAACAAGGGTGATATGGTGCCATTCTCTGCGTTTGCCACTGGTGCATGGGAATACGGTTCTCCACGTTTAGAACGCTTTAACGGCTTACCATCGATGAACATTCAGGGTGCCACGGCTCCTGGTTTCAGTACCGGTGCAGCTATGACAATTATGGAAGACTTAGCCAAGCAGCTTCCTCCTGGTTTTGGTGTCGCGTGGAACGGTCTATCTTATGAAGAACGTCTATCGGGTAACCAAGCGCCAGCGCTGTATGCTCTGTCGATCTTAGTGGTCTTCTTAGTATTGGCAGCACTCTATGAAAGCTGGTCGGTACCCTTTGCAGTTGTGCTCGTGGTTCCGCTCGGGATCATCGGTGCCTTGATTGCAATGAATGGTCGCGGCTTGCCAAACGACGTGTTCTTCCAAGTGGGGCTGTTAACCACAGTAGGGTTAGCGACTAAGAACGCCATCTTGATTGTGGAATTCGCCAAAGAGTTCTATGAGAAAGGTTCAGGCTTAGTCGAGGCGACCTTGCATGCGGTGCGTGTGCGTCTTCGCCCCATCTTAATGACGTCTCTAGCCTTTGGCCTGGGTGTTGTGCCGTTAGCTATCAGTACCGGTGTAGGCTCTGGTAGTCAAAACGCCATTGGTACAGGTGTACTCGGCGGTATGATGAGCTCGACTTTCCTAGGGATCTTCTTCGTACCATTATTCTTCGTGATAGTGGAGCGTCTCTTCAGTAAGCGCGAGAAGAAAGGTAAAGAACAGAAACCAAACTCAGCTGAATAAGCTCGATCGTTTCTAAACTTCTAAACTTCTAAACTAAAGCCCTGCAATTGCAGGGCTTTTTGTTATTTTAATGCTGTTAGTTATAAAGATGGATAGGCACTGTCCGCGAGTTCTGGCATATTGCGCTGAGGCAGTTAAGAGGACGAAATATGGATGATGCTGCGTTGGAATTGCAAAAACTAGATGCACTCATTGCTAAAGGTAAGATGTACGTCATTTTGGTCTTTGGCGTATTTTTCTGGGGTATGCTGACGTCCCTCGTGGTCGCCTTAATACATTATTTTATCTCGGGCGCTCCATTCTGGGCGGAACTGCAAAGAGCGCTCTATATTTATCCCATTGGCGGTATTTTGTTTGGTTGGTTTGTGTGGGTGCAGATTAATCGTAAGCGAGATAAACTTCGCACCCAATAGTATCAATAGTTCTGGTTAAGCTGAGTGTAGGAGTGACATGGTGTTTTCGTGGGGTAATCTTGCCACTAAGCAACTTATCGTGGGAATGATATGCCATGGTATAGCGCTGGCGTTTTTGGCCTATGGCGTTTATGCATTTTACTTGCAGGAGCTTGTACTACCAGAGTTAACTCGCTGTGTCGGTGCTGCTGTGTTATTTGTGGGCATGGGGTTAGCCCCTCAATTATTTTTTATGTCAGTGAGCCAGATAGTATCGCAAGCTGAGGACTCGACATTAAAATCTACCCTACAGACCTATGTGTTTAATCTAGGTATTTTTTTGATGATCTGCAGTCTGTTAATGGAATGGCTATACGACTGAAGCTATCGAATAAAGAAAGGGCGTCGACTTCACCATCGACGCTTTTTTATTGCGATTAAGGCGTGTAGTAAGTCGCGGCTCCCGGACCAACGGGCAGACCAAAGCCAAATACCCACAGGAAGAAGAACGCTGTCCAACCCACGAAAAACACGAGCGAGTACGGCAGCATAGTGGCGATCAGCGTACCTATCCCTAGGTTTTTCTGGTAACGACAGGCAACTGCTAAAATCAAACCAAAGTAGCTCATCATAGGTGTGATTAAGTTAGTCACCGAATCCCCAATACGGTACGCCGCTTGAATCGTTTCGGGCGCATAACCAACCAGCATGAGCATAGGCACAAAAATAGGAGCGGTAATTGCCCACTGGGCCGAGGCACTGCCAAGCATCAAGTTGATAATGCCGCAGAGCATAATAAAGAACAAAAATACGATCGGGCCCGTCAAGCCAATGGATTGTAGTGCATCGGCACCTAACACCGCCAATACTGCGCCTAAATTACTCCAGTTGAAGAAGGCGACAAACTGTGCGGCGAAAAAGACGAGGACGATATACATGCCCATAGTGCTCATGCTGTGGGACATGGCATTGATGACATCTTTATCATTTTTGATGCTGCCCACGACTTTGCCGTAAATAAAGCCAGGTATGGCAAAACAGATAAAGATAAAGGCGACTATGCCCTTGAGGAATGGCGAACCTGAGATGAGACCGGTTACAGGATGGCGCAGCGGTGCGCCTTCTGGTACGACTGAAATCGCTAAAATAACCGCGAGCACTAACATAGATAACCCAGCCCATTTTAAGCCGCGTTTCTCAATAGCACTGATGCTCTCTATCGATTGCAGTACGGTTTCGTCTGCATCATCATCTTGGTATTGACCTAACT
The DNA here is from genome assembly GCF_025653365.1 of Shewanella sp. SW32. Lineage (NCBI taxonomy): Bacteria > Pseudomonadati > Pseudomonadota > Gammaproteobacteria > Alteromonadales > Shewanellaceae > Shewanella > Shewanella sp. SW32. The sequence continues at coordinate 94,878 of NZ_JAKKSJ010000020.1, forward strand.
TAGGTTCGACGATTTTCTCTGTGACAAAGGCGCCAAGGAAAGTGATCACAAAGGTGGAGACAAACATGAAGTACCAGTTTACTTCTGGGCCGACGTTGTATTGAGGATCTATCATGCGCGCCGCAGCTTCGGTAATGCCCGATAGCAAGGGATCGACAGTACCAAGCAATAAGTTAGCGCTATAACCTCCTGAAACCCCGGCAAAAGCGGCAGCTAAACCTGCAAGTGGATGGCGGCCAAGGGAGTGGAAAATCATCGCCGCCATAGGGATAAGTACCACATAGCCAAGCTCGGCAGCGGTGTTGGACATTATGCCGGCAAATACTATGGTCACAGTGACTAATCGTTTAGAGGCGCCCATGACTAAAGCACGCATAGCCGCAGATAATAAGCCAGAGCGTTCGGCAATCCCGACACCGAGTAGCGCCACGAGCACGGTGCCGAGCGGTGTAAAGCCAGTAAAGTTGGTCACCAGATGCGAGACTATCATCCGCAAACCTTCGGCGTTCATCAGGCTCACCACATGGATTAAACCGTCGGCACTGCGGCCGTGTGAGCCAATAGGTCTAGGATCGACCACGGTTAACCCAAAGTAGCCCGCAATACCTGAAATAATGACCACGGCAACACAGAACAGTGCGAATAAGGTGATTGGATGGGGCAGCAGATTGCCTAAGCGTTCAACAATATTGAGAAAACGTACAAACCAACCACTAGAGCTGATATCGCCCTGTTGTGGATTGGGTTCAGAAGCTTTTTGTGGGGGAATATCGCCGGAATTAAAACTCATCGTCCTTCCTTTATGTCGACCTTTACGCAGCGCAATATTTTGACCCTATAACAGACTCGAGACATTGCCGACGGCCGATTGTGGATGACGTGGCTGAGGGGATAACTCTAGGTGCAAGACTCGGAGTGAAAGCTAAGGTAAAAGTTAAAAAATTAGCGGCAAAGTATGATTGTTAAGTTTTAATTGAAACTTAAATGTTGCTATTGACTGTGTTGAAGTGAGGAGGGCGAAAATTAGGATAAAAAAATGGACTCTCGAGGAGTCCAGTATTCACGAGCAAAATTGGATGCTCTAATGTTGTGCCATATCACTATAGACGTTGTTTGCTGTATCGGAGCTGAATATCGATAAATTTATAGGTTAAATGCTGTTTTTTATGCAGATGATCACTTTTCATCGCTGAATATGGCCAGTTTCGTTGATGATTGCTCGTTAGATAACATCGCCAGCTCTGACCAGCGAGTAATTTCATTGTCTTAATCAGCCCGCAGGTGAAATTTTCACTCATTTATGGTTAGCTGTATCCTATTAACAAGAATAAGAAACCTAAGGATGGAAGATGGAAAAATTGTTATTGGGATTAACGCTGATTTTTATCGTGACCTATCTTTGGTACGTCAGCCTAGTCAAAAAGCGCAATACCGCGCTCGAAGCCTTGTCGGGTATCGATGTACAGCTGACCAAGCGTGCCGACCTTGTGCCTAATATTCTAAAAATTGCTAAACGATTTATGGAGCATGAAAAGTCACTGCTCACTGAAATCACCGAATTACGCACTCAGCTCAGCCATAATTACAACAAGGCCGATCCGAGTGCCGTTAAAGAGCATTTAGTTCAAGCTGAGCGGTTGAACGACAAAATGAGCACCTTGATGGTGAATGTGGAGAACTATCCTGAGCTCAAGTCCGACAACACTATGTTGCAGGCGATGCAGACCTATAACGAGGTCGAAGCACATATCTCAGCTGCGAGGCGTTTTTACAACTCGGCAGTTTCCGAGCTTAATACTGCGGTAGAAATCTTCCCCGGCTCGATTATTGCTTCTATGGCGAATATTAAAGTGATGCCATTCTATGAGGTGAGCGAAGCGGCAAAAGCGCCCGTAGATGCGGCCGAATACTTGTAAGCTTAGCTGTGCAGGGTGAGTTATCACCCTGCAATACTATGACATCAATATGAATATCATCACTTTTATTTTAGGTAGCCCGATTCGGACTTATCGGGGGCCTGTTGGTTTGTCTGCGGATTTTGACGAACTACCTCAACTCGAAGCGTATTACGAAGAACATATCGCGCCCATCAGTCGCAAATATGAAACTAAGCGTGTGGCTTGCCTTAAGGCGGCGCGTAAACGTTTGTATTTGAGTTTGATGATAGTGCTTGGGCTGAGCTTGCTCACCGTTATTGGCTACTACAGCGGTGGCGCTTATTTCCCGCCTTTGCCATTGCTTGCTTTAGTCGGATTAAGCTGGTGGAGCTTTGCTCCGACTCGTGAGTTTAAGCATTTGGTTCAAAATGATATTTATCCGCTGATGTTTAAATATTTCGGCGATGATTTTATTTATAGCCGCGAAATGCGCCTCGACATGAATCGACTCGTTGCGGCTAAAGTATTACCGCTATACGACAAAGTCAGCTTAGGTGACTATATACAAGGCTGCTATAAGGGCATTGAGTTGACGGTCAATGAGCTTACCCTGACCAAGAATGTGCAAGTCGAAGAGCTGGATGTCAGTACCAGCAGGCGCAGAACTGTGACCCGCACGGAAACCCAGTTTCGTGGCTTAGTGGTTGAGCTGAGTAGCCATAAAGCGTTTATGGGTCATACTGTTGTGCTGAGGGATCGCGGTGGTTTAGCAAATTTCCTGTCCGACAGCCATGCGGGACTGGTACGAGTCAAACTTGAAGATCCGCAATTTGAAAAAGAGTTCGACGTGTTTTCAACGGATCAAATCGAGTCACGCTATTTGCTCAATACGGCATTTATGGAGCGCTTACAGGAGCTTGCCAAACATTTCGATGGCAATATTCAATGTGCATTTTTCCGCAATAAATTGACTTTGTTCCTGCCGAATCGCAGAACGCATTTTCAAATGCAGTCCATTTTTTATGGCGCAACCTTTTCAGTAGAATTTAGTCAGATAAACCGAGAAATGAAGCAACTCTTTGCTATTATTGAAGTACTTAAACTTAATCAGTACACGGGACTTTGATGTTGCTTACTCGCTTAGCGCTTGCTCGTACACTGACTTTTGCAGCCTTTTCATTGCCCTGCAGATTTGAGGTGTTAGGCCTGTGCTTATTATTGATTTCGAGTTTGATGATAAATGCAAATGCTGAGGAGGCGCGCGAAAAAGCTAAGCCGCGTATTGTGGCGCGGTACTCACAGAGCGGCATAGTGAGTAGTGAAGGTCTAGAAAAACTCAAGGTTTATCAATACCAACAAGCTAATGGTGTCACCGTATTTACCGACAAAGCCCCCGCAAATAACCAGTATCAAATTTTGTTATATGACTGTTTTGCCTGTCGTCCCGATTCGACCATAGACTGGAATGGTATTCGGCTATTTACCGCTAATTATGATGCCCTGATCTCCCATGCAGCCCATAAGCATCAACTTGATCCCGCCTTAATCCGCGCTGTGATCCACGCGGAATCAGCCTTTAATGCGCGTGCCCTTTCGCGAACTGGCGCCATGGGATTAATGCAATTGATGCCAGAAACAGCAAAAGAAATGGGTGTGGCGAATGCATTTTTACCCGAAGAGAATATCTTAGGTGGCAGTAAGTATTTGGCACAAATGCTAAAACAGTTCAATGGTGATATCGCATTGGCCTGTGCGGCTTACAATGCGGGGCCGACGACCGTGGTTCAGTACAATGGCATTCCGCCCTATCCTGAAACCCAAGCCTATGTTGAGCGTGTGAAAATTTTATTGAAGCGTTACCGCGAGCAGAAAGACGTTTAGTTGCCGCATTGATAAGCTAAAATGAAGTGGCGAAAATCCGGAGATCATCGCCGCCATTTGAATCGAAGGTTACTCGCCGACTTCCCATTTTACGGTAATGTCACCGTCCACTTGTCCAAGTGTTTTACCCAAGTAATCCATTAATTCAGTTGCGATTTCGTCTAACTGCCAAGGTGGATTGATGATCCATAATCCTGCCGCTGTCATGCCAAATTCATCTGAATCGGGCTTAATGGCTTGTTCAATTCTCAGCTGACGTTTAATGCCACTGCTGGCGAGGCGCGATAACATACCTTCGGTCTGAGCACGATTTACGACTGGATACCACAGGATAAACACACCCGTAGCAAAACGCTTGTGCGCTTTTATCAGGGTTTCGGCCACATCTTGGTAGTCGGTTTTCATCTCGTAGCTAGGATCGACTAGCACCAGAGCACGACGCTCTAATGGTGGTACTGCGGCGATAAGGCCTTTTAAGCCATCACCTTTGATCACTTTAACTTGTCTGTCTTCGCAGAAATAATCATCCAATAACACATAATCAGTGCTGTGCAGCTCGTGCAAGACCATGCGATCTTTAGGCCCTAGCTCCATGTCGATAATGGCGGGTGAACCTGGGTAGAAGTTGAGTTCGTCTGGATTTTCTTCATTAAAATGGCGCACGGCGGCGACATAGTCCTGCAGTGATTGTGGTAGGTCAGTTTTATCCCAAAGCTTAGCTACACCTTCGAGGTATTCACCTGTTTTCTGTGCAAATTCATCGCTTAAAGCATAACCACCCGCACCTGCGTGGGTATCGATATACACGAGTGGTTTGTCTTTTTTGTGCATCAGCTGCAAGGTTTGTAGCAAGATGGCGTGTTTCAACACATCGGCATAATTGCCAGCGTGATAACCATGGCGGTAACTTAACATGGGGGATCCTAGTAATTTGCAAACATAGCAAAGAGAGGCAAATGCCAGTCGCCAATTATACCTGCGATGCTTCTAGGCGTAAATTTAATGCCTCAGTTGGCGCTCTTTTTATTGGCAAACCAATGTGTGGGGGTTTGCATTTGAAAGGTTTTCAGCCAGAGATTCGCTGGTGCGGGTTTACCGAATAAATAACCTTGAAATTGTTCGCATCCTAGCGCAGTGAGTTGCAATAACTGGGCTTCGGTTTCGATACCTTCGGCAATGACGTTGAGTTTTAAGCTCTTGGCTAACAGGATGGCGGCGTTAACAATTTGGGTATGGCGTTCACTAATGCCCATTTGACTGACAAAGTAACGGTCGATTTTAATTGTGTCGGCACTGATATCAATGAGCTGGCTTAATGACGCATGGCCAGTGCCAAAATCGTCAATAGCGATAGAAACCCCCATGCGAGCTAAGGTGTTTAGGCGTCGGCCTGTTTCTTTATGGGTTGAAAATACAGAGGTTTCAGTAATTTCAATTTCCAACAATGGGATGAGTTCAGGATGATTCATATAGGTTTGGATTAACACCTTAAAGAAGCGATCCGACAGAATATCTTGCCCTGATAAATTAAAGGCTATCCTAACCAGAGGCACATTCTTAGGCCAAGAACGGATCAGTTGTAGTAATTGCCTGAAGACTTTTATCGCAAAAATCGCCTGCAATTGAGATGACTCTATGATGGGGATAAAAGTGTTCGGCATGATCATAGTGCCGTCTTCGTCAAACATTCTGGCTAGCGCTTCAAAGCTAGTAATGTGGCCATTGGCCATCACTTTAGGTTGCAGCCACATTTCAAGGCGGTTGTGTTTCAGCGCGTCACGGATTCTGGCTTTTTGCGATGAAGCTTCGAGCAGATTGTTAATCAAACCAATGTAATACACCATCACTGGGCTAGCTTGGGTGGTTTGTTTTATGGCAATTAAACATTGCTCCGCGGCTTGCTGCGGTGAGGCTTTATTACCTGAGCTGCAACCGACTCTGCACTCGAGATGATATTCAGTCTGTTGTTCTTGCTTAAGTTGTAGGTTTGTTGGAATACGCTCGCGTAATTGTAGCGCTAGGTTTTCAGGGGAGATAAGCGGCAGGCTAGTAAACTCGAGTGCAAACGATGCTCCTCTAAATCGGTATATTTTTGCGATATGACCAAAGCGATTTTTGAGTTCAATAGCAAAGGCTTTTAGGATGGCATCTCCGACGCTGATACCGAAAGCAGCATTAATTTGGCTAAGATTATCAATTTTGATTAAGGCTACGGTCATTTCCTGATGGATCAAGCTTGGCGCTGGGTTATACCAGTGATTTTCGTTGGGTAATCCTGTCACTAAATCATAGAAATGCGTGCTGATGTGGTGTTTTTTAAGGCGACTCAGCTCAATCGCATGGTTTGCCTGTTCTGTGACATCGTGGCAGTGAAATAACAAAGTATCATGGTGCTGTAATGAGGCTTTTTGCAGCAGATATTTAGTGCTGTTATTGTTTTTTAAATGGGTTGGAAACGAGGCCGCCAGTAAATTTGTGCTGGTATCTTCGGTAAGTTCAAAAATGTCACATAGGCGAGTGCGGTTTAGTGTGACTTCTCCAGCGATTTTCCTCGCGGCATTATTCAGGTTGAGAATGACTCCATCCTCATTGCAGAAGAAGGAGGCTGTACCATTATTTTCAAAGATTTCAGCATATTGGTCTAATGTATGTTGCAGTGCATTTTGATGCTGGATCATTTGCTGCGCATGGATTTTCTGGGTTTTTAGCAGGCGCATTGCCGACAACGGGATACAGATATTAAAAAACATAAACAGCAAACCGTTTAGATAAGCGTGGGTCGCAGGTAGGCTGATATCAATATCGATAATGGGAGGCAGGTTTTGGTTACGCAGTAGCAGTAAAAAAGGCAATACGTTGAAACACATCATAATAAAAGCGACTTTTCTGCCAAACAGGAAAAGCGCCATCAAGGGCAAGGTATATAAGAAAGTAATACCTACCTGCGATAAGTTGAAGTCAGGGATAAACAACAGCATAGATAAACAGGCTGCAATAACCATCGCCAGCAGGCTGATAGAGCTGACGAGTAAATATTTGCGCGTAAACCATAAAGACAGGAATAGTACGGTTAAAAAACTGACCGTAATGCTGATAATGAAAGTGAGGTTTAACTCATACGCAATTAAAGAGCTATGCAGCACTATGCTAGTGGTCAAGATGGCGCCACTGAGCAGAATAATCCGCAATAAGCTGGTTTTTAATATCGTTTTGTCAGGATTTAAAAAATCTTGCTCCCTGATAAACAAAAAACCTTTTAGCCATTGAAGCAAAAAAAGTCCTTATCCCGTACGGAAGTCACGCAGGTTGGCTGGGGACGTAACATATAACATAAATCACTAAACTGTTATACAAATAGATTTCTGCCTTTATAAATCAGTACATTACAGTGTGATGCTTGTTTGAATTATTAAGGGCGTACTGAGACAAATTGGCTAAGACAGTGATGAGCTTGGTGATGTGTTTTGCTTACTAGCATATTCATAAACGAGATTTTTAGGCATAATGGCCATCATTTTCGTTGGTTAGAAGACAGCCTGTGACCCCGATTTTTTTCAATCAGCAATACCCAACACTTGTGGATATTTGTGCACGTTGGCAACTCGTCTACGATACGAATGCGACCTTCGAATTGCGTTTTGAATCAGATACTTTATCACTGCATAAACGCGATGAGCCTAAGCTCGATGGCATAGTGGTGGATTTTGTGACTGGCGCCGTCGCCCATAGACGTAAGTTTGGTGGCGGTCGTGGCCAATCTATCGCTAAAGCGGTGGGATTAAAGCAAGGGGTAACACCGAGTGTGGTCGATGGCACTGCGGGTTTAGGGCGCGATGCATTTGTGCTCGCAAGCCTTGGTTGTACAGTGACTATGGTAGAGCGTCATCCTGTGGTTGCGGCATTGCTTGAAGACGGCCTGCGCCGCGCCTATCAAGATGCTGAAATTGGCGATTGGATGCGTGAGCGGATGCGCCTATTTCATGGATCTAGCCTAGAAGCACTATCGAAATTGGCACAAGAGGTGGATGTGGTTTACCTCGATCCTATGTTCCCCCACCGTGATAAATCGGCCCTTGTTAAAAAAGAAATGCGTGTATTCCAATCCTTAGTCGGTGCCGATTTAGATGCCGATGGCTTACTCGCCCCAGCTTTAGCCTTAGCAACTAAACGTGTCGTCGTTAAGCGCCCAGATTATGCCGAAGATTTGGATGGGGTTAAGCCTAATACGGTTATTGAAACCAAGAAAAACCGTTTCGATGTCTATGTAAAAGCCGCGATGAAATAGGGAATATTTTTCTCATCGTGAACATAGTATGCTTTCAGTGACAACGGCTTAGCTCATGTCGATATTTCAGTTTTATGGGCTATTTTCTTTTTTATACCCACTTGTGATTTTTTATATGAAACTCATTCCTCTGCTAAAACAGCCGCTTATTCACTGACTATTCTAATGTAAAACTTCTCATAACATTATGTTTCGTATTAACAATTTTGTTTATAAAGAGGATTTGCAATGCAGAAAAAGCATTGGTCAAAAGTTCAGTTATTGCATGAGGTAGTCACCAATCCCAATATCATAGTCAAAGGTCAACATAGCTATTACAGTGATTGTTGGGATGCTGGCTTTGAGGGATCTGTAGTGAGATATCTTCATGGCGATGAAGTGAGCCGTGAGTGGGAGCCTAAGTGGCCTATCGATAAACTTTATATCGGTAACTATGTGTGTATCGCCGCCGAAGTTGTGATCTTAATGGGCGGAAATCATACGCATAGAGCAGATTGGTTTTGTTTATACCCCTTTGTGGATTTTATTGAGGATGCCTACGTAGGCAAAGGCGATACTCATATTGGTGATGGGGCTTGGTTAGGTATGAGATGTATGCTGATGCCTGGGGTGACGATAGGTGAAGGTGCGGTTGTTGCCGCAAATAGTGTTGTCACCCAAAATATCGAACCCTACAGTATTGTGGCGGGATCACCCGCGAAATTAATCAAGTATCGGTTCGATAAAGACGTTATTACTGAGTTACTGGCGTTAAAAATCTACGATTGGCCTGCCGAAAAGTTTGATAGCTTAAAGCAGCATTTGTGTTCGGCGGATTTTGACGCGCTCAGGAAAGCGATCACTCTCTATGACCAATCTGTACATCAAAATAAATAGCCGTTAGTCCCAAAGTGAAAGGTCGCGATTAGTCGAGGCCTTTTACTTATCCTGCCTTAAATCTGCTTTTGGGCGTTTTGGCTAGTTCCACCAGTTCTTCGATGATCACCCGTAGCTTGGGTTGGAGGTAAGGGGTTTTAAGCCAAATCAGGTGGATGGGTGTGTCGTCACTGGCGAGTTCGTTCAGTACCGAGATAAGTTCACCAGTCTTAAGATAGTCCTCAACTAGCCATATCGGCACTTGCGCTAAACCCACTCCCGCCAGAGTGGCCGCTAAAATGGCTTCGCAATCAGCGATTTCGTGGCGTACTGGAATGTCATAGGCCTCGATTATCCCATCCTCATTTTTAAGTAACCAGCGATGTTGCTGCCCAAGCGGCCAGCCAACAATGCATTGGTGCTGGCTGAGATCATCTTTGCCTTGTGGCGTACCAAGTCGAGCGAAATAGGCGGGAGATGCGCAGATCACTCGGCGTTGTTCTCCTAATCTACGGGCGACTAAATCCACAGTGTCGCCGAGTTGTCCGACACGCACCGCCAAATCAATGCCGTCACTGAACAAGTCAGTTGCTCTATCGTTGAAGGTAATGGATAACTCGAGCTTGGGATATTTTTGCGATAGTGATAATAGGGTTGGCAGTATATATCGCCGCCCAAAAGTGACGGGTAAATCCACTCGCACTCGACCTGAGGGAATTTGTTGTTCGCTGCCGAGTCGGCTCTGTGCATTGTCTAGGATTGCCATGGCATTTTGGCAATCTGTGAGATACGAATCGCCATCATTGGTTAAGCTCACACGCCTTGTGGTGCGGTGCAGCAGCTTAGTGCCTAAGCGGGTTTCTAATCGCACTATGCTTTTACTGAGCGCCGAACCAGTCATGCCTAACGCCTGCGCCGCTAAGGTAAAACTGCCGAGCTGGGCAACTGTGACGAAATGGCGTATCTCAACAAATTGATTATTTATCACGGCAATTAATTCCTTGAAGGACTCAGTGATGGTCATTTTAGTGACTTAATCATGGGAAGTGAATCGCGTAAGCTACTACCACAGTATGAAAAAGAGCGTTAACTAACGGGCGATCGCCATTTTGCTATTGATTAACAACGCTTTTCTTTACCATAAATTTTATATTCCTATTGAGTGAGCTAACTATGAAATCGTCAAATAATCTGCAAGGTAAAGTGGCTTTTGTACAAGGCGGTAGCCGTGGTATCGGCGCTGCCATCGTTAAAAGATTGGCTAGTGACGGCGCCGCGGTTGCCTTTACCTATGTGTCATCTGAGGCGCAGTCACAATTACTAGTAGATGAAGTGCTAGCTCAGGGGGGACAAGTCATTGCCTTTAAGGCTGACAGCACAGAGCCGGAGGCAATTCGCCGTGCCATCCGCGAGACCAAAGCGCATTTCGGTCGATTAGATATTGTGGTCAATAATGCGGGCACGCTGATTTGGGATAGCATCGAAAATCTGACGTTAGAGGACTGGGATCGAACAATTAACACTAACGTGCGCAGTGTGTTTGTGGCGAGCCAAGAAGCGGCGCTGCACATGAATGACGGCGGCCGCATCATCAATATCGGTAGCACCAACGCTGAACGTATTCCGTTTGTAGGTGGTGCGATTTACGGCATGAGTAAATCGGCATTAGTCGGTTTAGCCAAAGGATTAGCGCGGGATTTAGGCCCACGTGCGATTACGGTGAACAACATTCAGCCAGGCCCTGTGGATACCGATATGAACCCTGATAACGGCGATTCATCTGAGCCCGTTAAGGCGATAGGCGCCCTAGGGCGTTATGGTAAAGCCGAAGAGATCGCTAGCTTTGTCGCCTTTATTGCGGGCCCAGAAGCGGGCTATATCACAGGGGCGAGCTTGATGATTGATGGTGGGTTTTCAGCATAAGTTTTGTTGACATTTTAAAGTAGGTTCACTGAAAGGTTTAATGATGATTAAAAAAATGAAGTACTTGATGTTTGCGGCATGTACAGCGGCCACTTCGTTGACGGTAAACGCCACGACTGAGTTCCCTATTCCATCAGGATTTGAGAGCGGTTTCGAGGAAGTTAATGGTATTAAGATGCACTATGTCGCTGGCGGCAGTGGCCCAGTATTATTAATGGTGCATGGGTTTGCCCAATCATGGTATGAGTGGCATCAACTTATGCCTTTGCTTGCCAAAAATTATCGAGTTATCGCCATTGATATACCGGGTCTAGGGTTATCTGATCCGCTTAACAGCTCTTATACTGGGGAAGACGTTTCCCCTTATATCTATTCACTCGCGAAACGTTTTAGTCCAGATGAGCCATTTAATCTTGTCGCGCATGATATTGGCATATGGGCAACTTATCCTATGGTGGCAAAGTATCAAAAGGATATTGCTAAAGTGGCCTATTTAGAAGCAGTGATCCCAGATGAGAGAATTTACACTTTCCCAGCGTACACACCTCAAGGGGAATCAACCGCTTGGCATTTTAGCTTTTTCTCTGCGGATGGCAATTTACCAGAAACCTTGGTCTCGGGTAATGAAAAGAAATTCTTCTCGCATTTTATTCGAAAGCATGCAGAAAAGCCGGAAGCCTTTTCAGAGGAGCTCCTAGGACTTTATGCAAAATCATATGAGAAGCCTCATACATTGCATGCAGCATTTGAATACTACCGAGCTTTACCAAAGTCGGTTCTACAAAATAAAGAAATATTGGCTCAAGGTAAGCTAAAAATGCCACTGTTAGCGATATCGGGTAATGGTCTAGGCAGCTTAGGTCAAACTCAAATTGACCAAATGAATGAGTACGCTACTCAAGTTGAAGGACATATATTGGATGGATGTGGACACTGGCTAATGGAGGAGTGTCCAACTCAAGTGGAACCATTAGCAGGGCAAGATCACGAACATTTAACGCGCACTTTAACATAACTGATTGACCGCGATCTTCCGTTGTGATCAGATACTGGCTTTTACGCGGAGCCAGTTTATGAACATCGATATTTTTGCAGAGCACTTTTCAGAATTAGAAGACCCAAGGCAAGCATCTAAGGTCGTTTATCCCTTGTTTGACGTGGTGTTTTTAACGCTGTGTGCAGTTATCGCAGGCTGTGAGGGCTGGGAAGATATTGAAGA